>CAKMQM010000078.1:0-28832 GCA_927911615.1 uncultured Xylanimonas sp. | reverse complement strand
GCCCACGAGGAGCAGCGCCCCCACCAGGGAGCGGACCATCGAGTGGCAGAACGCATCCGCCTCGACTCGGAAGACGAGGGTTCCCTCGGCGTCACGCTCGGCGCGCAGGGTACGCAGGGTCCGGATCGTCGTGGCTCCCTCACGCGGACGACAGAACCCGAGAAAGTCGTGTTCCCCCGAGGAGGGCGGCCCCGGCCTCGTTCATGGCAGCCTCGTCGAGGGGTTCTTCGACCCACAGGCGATCCCAGCGCCCAAGGGGCTCGGGACGATCGGACACCCGGTAGGCGTAGGAGCGCCCGAGGGCGGAAAATCGCGCGTCGAAACTAGGGTCGACCACTGCGGCCGAGTAGATGCGCACGTCGCAGGTCCGCGCGCGGCAGCAAGGTCGCGGCCACGAGCACGGTCACCGTAGCGGCCGGAGAGGATCTTGTTGAGTCGGCGGACAATCGCCGAGGCCACGGCCTGCTCGTCGGACTCCCCTCCCCTGGGTGACAGGCGCGCCCAGGCGGCCTCGGAAATGTCCGCGTGACAGACCTGGTGGCGCGCATGAACACCCGCGTCGGTACGACCGGCGACCGTCGTCACGACCTCTTCGCGCGAGGCCATGGCGAGCGCCGCCTCGACCTCACCTTGGACGGTGCGCAGGCCCGGCTGAGCGGCCCAGCCTCGAAAATCAGTGCCGTCGTAGCCCAGGTCGAGGCGCAGGCGCCGCGCGCTCACAGCTCCCACGCCCGAACGCCACCGATGATGCCCGCGTCGTTGGGCACGACAATCACGTCATCGCCCATGAGGCGCAGGTTCGAGGCCGTGATGCGCTTGGAGTTGCCGCCGCCCAAGTAGAGGCGGTCCCACATGTACATGGGGCGCAGGCCATCCACGACGCGACGAACACGGCGCGACCAGTGAACGTCGCCCAGACGCAGGCGCTCATGCTCGCCGATGTAGTCGTCGTATGTCAGGCCCCAGCGAACCGGTCCCTGAGAGACCTCGACGTGGGGCGCCAGCTGTCCACCGTCAAACACCGCGTTACCGAGGCCCGTTCCCAGGGTGATGATCATTTCGAGACCACGGCCGGTGATCGCGCCAGCGCCAGCGACTTCGGCGTCGTTCAGAACCTTAGTGGGCAGGCCGAGCGCCTGCTCAATCGCCCGGCCCATGTCGAAGTGGTCCCAGCGCTCCACCAGCTCGGGCAGCACGCGCGAGCGCGGCCCGTCGCGCGTGATGTAGTGAGGGGTCGCGATGACAACGCCGTGGCGGATCATGCCCGGCATACCCATCGTCACGCGCGTCGCCGTGGGAAGCTCACGCGCGAGACCAATAACGGTTTCCACGAGAAGCTCGGGAGGCAGCGGGTAGGGAGTGGGCACCCTGCGCGGCGGGGCCATCATGGTGCCGCGCTCATCCACGACGGAGCCCTTAATGCCACCGCCGCCGCAGTCAATCGCCAACGTCATCTCACGAGTCATGGCTTCAGGCTACCGGATACGGCAAGGGCCGGACACTCCTTACGGAATGTCCGGCCCAGTGCTCGAGTTGATCAGTGACTCACGGTCACTTCTCGTCGGCGACCTGCTCGGCGGCGTCAGCAGCCTTGCCGGCCTCCTCGGCGATTTCCTCGGCCTCGTTGGCCATGGCGAGATCGCCTTCCTCGCGAGCCTCTTCGGCGCGCTCGGCGGCGGCCTCGGCGGCCTTCTCGGCCTCTTCGGCGACGGCCTTGGCGGCGGTCTTCTCGGCAGCCTTCACGACGGCCTTCTTCTCGACCTTCTCCATGACGAGCTCGATGCGCATCAGGGGAGCGTTGTCGCCCTTGCGGTTGCCGACGCGGATGAGGCGGGTGTAGCCGCCGGCGCGCTCGGAATCCATCGCGGGAACGAGCTCCTCGAAGAGGATCGCGACGATGCCCTTGTTGGGGATCTTCTTCATGACCGTGCGGCGGGCGTGCTGGTCGCCACGCTTGGCCTTGGTGATGAGCTTCTCGACGTAGGGGCGCAGGGCCTTAGCCTTGGCCTCGGTCGTCGTGATCGCACGGTGTTCGATGAGCTGAGCTGCCAGGTTCGACAGGATCAGCTTCTGGTGTGCCGGGCTACCGCCCAGACGAGCACCCTTCTTGGGGGTGGGCATGAGTTTCTCCTACGGATTCAATGCGTCCATCGGACGCACGGGGTCAGATGGACTGGTCGTCCGAAAAGATCGCGGCGGACTCCGAGTCGCCGAAGCTCGGCATGACCGAGTCCTTCAGCGTCATACCAAGGGCCGCCAGGGACTCCTTGATCTCTTCGATCGACTTGGTGCCGAAGTTGCGGATGTCGAGCAGGTCGGCCTCCGAGTGAGCAACCAGCTCGCCGACGGTCAGGATGCCGCGGCGACGCAGCGCGTTGTAGGAACGCGACTGCAGGTTCAGGTTCTCGATCGGGAGAGCCAGATCGGCTGCGAGGGTGGCGTCGGTGGTGGACGGACCCACCTCGATGCCTTCCGCTTCCTCGTTCAGTTCACGCATGAGGCCGAACAGCTCCACCAGCGTCTTGCCGGCCGAGGCCAGGGCATCGCGCGGGGTGATCGCCGGCTTGGTCTCCACGTCGATGACGAGGCGATCGAAGTCGGTGCGCTGCTCAACACGCGTCGCCTCGACCTTGTAGGTCACCTTGACGACGGGCGAGTAGATCGAATCAATCGGAATGCGAGAGATCTCGGCCTGCGGATCCTTGTTCTGAGCGGCCGACACGTAGCCGCGGCCACGCTCGACGGTCAGCTCGATCTCCAGCTTGCCCTTCTCGTTGAGGGTGGCAAGGTGCAGATCGGGGTTGTGGATCTCCACGCCGGCGGGAGGCGTGATGTCGCCGGCGAGAACCTCGCCGGGGCCAGCCTTCCGCAGGTACATGACGACAGGCTCGTCGTTCTCGCTGGACAGGACGATCTGCTTGATGTTCAGGATGATCTCAGCGACATCTTCCTTCACACCTTCGATCGTGCGGAACTCGTGGGGGACGCCATCAATACGGATGGACGTCACCGCTGCACCCGGGATCGAGGACAGGAGGGTACGACGCAGGGAGTTACCGAGCGTGTAGCCAAACCCGGGCTCGAGGGGCTCCAGGGTGAAACGGGAGCGCAGGTCGCTGACCTTTTCTTCGGTCAGGATGGGTCGCTCTGCAATGAGCACGTCTATTCCTTTCTGGCCGGTGCCCGCTATATGACACCGGATATGGGAACCTGCTGAAGCAGGCTAAGGGAGTAAGAACCCGAAGGTTCAGACGTGGGGAGGGCAATGCCCTCCCGTCCACAAGTCAGCCGCGGCGGCGCTTCGGCGGGCGGGTGCCGTTGAAGGCCTGAGGCGTGACGTCCTGGATCGAACCGATCTCGAGGCCGGCGGCCTGGAGGGAACGGATCGCGGTCTCACGGCCGGAGCCGGGACCCTTCACGAAAACGTCAACCTTCTTCATGCCGTGCTCCTGGGCGCGACGAGCCGCAGCCTCGGCCGCGAGCTGCGCGGCGAAGGGGGTGGACTTACGCGAACCCTTGAAGCCAACCTGGCCGGAGGACGCCCAGGCGACAACCGCGCCCGTGGGGTCCGTGAGGGAAACGATGGTGTTGTTGAACGTCGACTTGATGTAGGCGTGGCCGTTGGTGACGTTCTTCGAATCTTGCGACGCGGCTTGCGGGCACCGCCCGAGCGCGAGGTCTTTGCTGCTGCCATTTCTGGTTCAGTTCCTTCTTGTCGCGGAAAGCTATCCCGAGGGGATGCGCTCTCCTAGGCCTTACTTGGCCTTCTTCTTGCCTGCAACGGTGCGCTTGGGACCCTTACGGGTACGCGCGTTGGTCTTGGTGCGCTGACCGTGGACCGGCAGGCCACGACGGTGGCGAAGGCCCTGGTACGAACCGATTTCGATCTTGCGACGAATGTCGGCCTGAACCTCACGGCGGAGGTCACCCTCAACCTTGAAGTTTGCCTCAATGTAGTCACGAAGCTTGACGAGTTCCTCTTCCGTCGCGTCCTTCACGCGAGTGTCCGGGCTGACGCCGGTGGCGGCGAGGGTCTCTGCCGCGCGGGTGCGGCCGACTCCGTAGATGTATGTGAGCGCGATCTCGAGCCGCTTCTCGCGGGGGAGGTCGACGCCGGCAATACGTGCCATGGTGATGTTGCTCCAGTTGTTCATCGGAGGTCGTCATCGCTCAGTCCGGGCGAGCAGCCCGGCCTCGGCCTCCGAACCGAGGGTCACCCACGTGTGGGTGCTTAGAGTGATGCTGTGGGGCTTGGTGCCCCGCGGGTCGCAGCGGGTCTCAGCCCTGGCGCTGCTTGTGCCTGGGGTTGTCGCAGATGACCATGACGTTGCCGTGGCGACGAATCACCTTGCACTTGTCACAGATCTTCTTGACACTCGGCTTGACCTTCATGGTTGTTACCTCCACTGCCCGTTGGGCAGTTTGTGTCGGGTCACTTGTAGCGGTAGACGATACGGCCTCGGGAGAGGTCGTAGGGGCTCAGCTCGACGACAACTCGATCCTCGGGCAGGATGCGGATGTAGTGCTGACGCATCTTTCCCGCAATGTGGCCGAGAACCACGTGGCCATTCTTCAGTTCCACACGGAACATCGCGTTAGGCAGGGCCTCAACGACCGTGCCTTCCATCTCAATGACGCCGTCTTTCTTCGCCATATCCTCCGTTTATCCTCTACATGTCTCGGATAGGTTGCGGCGGATGCCGCTAGGCATAGTGCACCGACGAATGCCGGATGCAGATACGCCCAAGGAACTACTCTACGTCATTGACGCCCATCGGCGGTAGTCAGGGTCCCTGTCGGTTCGCTCACGTTTAATGCGTCACATTTTGCATACACGCCGACGAGTGTCCATGTCGCTCTCGCCGAGGCCGCGCCAGTACACCGCGTACTGTAGACCATTCGCCACCGGCGTGAGGATCTGCTGGACCACAGCGGGATCAGAGCGTGCTCACAGAGGAATCGCCTGACCTCGCCAAACAAAAGTCGCACATAATTTCCCTCGGTCATTTTTCGAGAACTGCTCAAAACGTTGCAATTCCAACGCTATGATTTCAAGCTTTGAAGTAGTCACAGGGGAATTACGTGCGACGTTTCCAAGGAACCATGCGCACGCCCGTTCCCATACCCCACGCAAGACCAGACCGGGAGCATGACACCACTGAGCAACAAGACTCAACGCGGTTCCACCCGCATATGAAGTTGTAGCCCCGGCCACCCATACACATCCGGATAGGAAACGAACATCCGGATAGCTTAATAACCTATCCAGATGCGCGCAACCTATCCGGATAAGTCCCAAACAGTGGGAGCCACGGGCTCACAACGCAAAAGCACTACAGCACAGCCGTACAAACTGATTGAGCAGAGTGCAGCTACTCGCAGGTTATGGTCCCTCGGCAGACTTCAGGGCCCGACCACACAAATTTCGCATGCAATTCGATTGGACAAAGATTCAACGAAGCCTCGAAACGTTGTAACTCCAACGCTGCGAAACCATGGTTCGAAATAGTCGCAGGGGAATTGCATGCGAAATTTGTAAAGAAGACTTGGAAGGCACGGGGCCGCGGCCTGGCCATGCATCGAACCAACGCGCCGAGCGAAGCTCGCGGCGCGGACGGCGAGCGGGCGGGCCCGACGGCGCACGGAACACCGGAGGTCCGGCCGCGACCTCGTCGACGAACGACTCGGGCCCGGCACCTCCGTGAGGTACCGGGCCCGCAGCCACACGTCGTGTCAGTCGAGCGACACCGGGGTGACACCATAGGGCGCCAGTCCAGCCACTCCCCCGTCGCGCGCCGTCAGAACGGAGACACCGTCCTCGGTGATCGCGATCGAGTGCTCCCAGTGGGCGGCATCGCGACCGTCGACCGTGCGCACCGTCCACTCGTCGTCGTCCGTCTGCGAGGCAATGTCACCACGCGTCAGCATCGGCTCGACCGCCAGGACCATGCCCGGCTTGAGGCGAGCCTGAATGCCGCGAACGTTGTAGTTGAGGACGTCCGGCGGCATGTGCATCTTCGTGCCGATGCCGTGGCCAACGAACTCCTCGATGATGCCGGCTTCCCAGCCGTTGATCAGAGCGTTCTCCGCAACAACGGTCTCGACCGCGTTGCCGACCGCACTAATACGCTTGCCGGTCGCGAGCCCCGCGAGGGCAGCCCACAGGGACTCGCGCGTCACAGCATCGAGCTGGCGGCGCTCGCGCAGCAGGTCATCGTCCACCCCGGCGAGAGCGCCGGTAGCCCTCTCCCCCGCCGCGAAGTCAGCGTCCGACACGAAGGTTTCGCCAACGATGACGCTGAAGGCAGCGTCCCCGTGCCACTGGCGACCACTGCGTTCCACATACGCGCCGCAGTCGAAGGACACGATGTCGCCAGGAGCCAACTCATAGTTGCCCGGAATGCCGTGAACGATCACGTCGTTCACCGAGATGCACACCGTCGCCGGATAGCCGTAGTAACCCTTGAAGTTGGAGGTCGCTCCCCCGTCGACGATCGCCTGGGCGCTGACCTCGTCCAGCTCACGCGTCGTAATGCCGGGGCGAATAGCGCCGCGCAGGGCCTCGTGGATGGACGCGACGACCAGACCGGCCTCGCGCATCCAACGAAGCTCCTGCGCGGACTTCAGTTCAATGCGTGGCATCGTTTAGTTCTTTGCCACCGAGTCGAGGATCTTGAAAATACGAGCCGTGACCTCGTCGATCGAGCCACTGCCATCGACAACCTCCAGGAGGTCCTGGTCGACGTAGTAGGTGGCGACGGGGAGCGTCTGCTGGTGGTAGACCTCCAGGCGGTGACGCATGACGGGCTCAGTGTCATCCGTGCGGTGCTGCTCCTGAGCGCGCTTCAACATGCGCTCCACGACCTCGTCCTTGTCCACCTGGATCTCCAGGACGACGTCGATGGACGTGCCGAGATCGAGGAGCATGTCGCGCAGGACGTGCGCCTGCTCCAAGGAACGCGGGTAGCCGTCGAGGAGGAAACCGTCGGCAGCGTCGGGGGCTGCGAGGCGCGCCTTCACCATGGCGTTCGTGACCGAGTCCGGAACGAACTCGCCTCGGTCCATGTAGGCCTGCGCCTGCTTGCCGATCTCCGTACCTTCCGCCATGTTGGCACGGAAGATGTCGCCCGTCGAAATAGCCGGAATACCGAGGCGCTCAGCGATACGCGAGGCCTGGGTGCCCTTTCCGGCTCCGGGAGGGCCGAGGAGGATGACGACTGTCATTTCAGGAATCCTTCATAGTGATGCTGCTGCAGCTGCGTGTTGATTTCCTTCACCGTCTGCAGACCAACGCCAATGATGATGAGCAGTGTGGTGCCACCGAAGGGCATCTGCGAGCTCGAGAGCTTCAGCGGAATGATCGCGAGAGACGGCAGGAGGGCAATGATCACCAGGTAGAGGGCGCCAGCCGACGTGATTCGGTTGATCACGTAGCGCAGGTACTCAGCCGTGGGACGACCCGCACGGTAACCCGGGATAAAGCCTCCGTACTTCTTCATGTTGTCCGCAACCTCGTCCGGGTTGAAGGTGATAGCGGTGTAGAAGAAGGTGAAGAACAGAGTCATGAGGGCGTAGATCGTCAGATAGAACGAGCTGCCCTGCGTGAAGTGCGCAGAGATCCACTGGACCCACTGAGCATCGGGCTTGCCGAACTGCGCCGCCATCGGGGGCAGGGCGAGAATCGACGACGCGAAGATGACGGGAATAACGCCCGACATGTTGATCTTCAGCGGGATATACGTCGTGGTGCCGCCATACTGGCGACGCCCAATCATACGCTTGGCGTACTGGACCGGGATGCGGCGCTGGGCCTGCTCAACGTAGACGACAGCGATCGCGACGAGGAGAAGCAGGGCGACGATAGCGGCGACCGAACCCCACTTGCCGGCCTGGCCGATCGACAGGAGCTGCGCGGGCAGACGGGCCGCGATCGACGTGAAGATCAGCAGCGACATGCCGTTACCGATGCCGCGCTCAGTGATGAGCTCGCCGAGCCACATGATGACGCCGGTGCCCGCCATCATGACGATGATCATCATGATGAACGTCAGAACAGAGCGATCCTTAATGATGTCCTGGTTGCACGACTGGAACAGCTGACCGCTACGCGCGAGTGAGATCGTCGTGGTCGCCTGGAGGATACCCAGGAAGATCGTGAGGTAACGCGTGTACTGCGTCAGCTTGGCCTGGCCCGTCTGGCCTTCCTTGTGAAGGTCGTCAAAGCGAGGAATGACCACCCTCAACAGCTGAATGATGATCGACGCGGTGATGTACGGCATGATACCCAACGCGAAGATCGACAGCTGCAGGAGCGCTCCACCCGAGAACAGGTTGACGAGGTCGAGCAGCGACGCCTGCGACTCCTGCGCCATACAGCGCTGGACGGCCTGAGAGTCCACACCGGGCGTCGGAATGAACGAGCCCAGCCGGAACGCGGCCATGATGAACAGGGTGAACAGCAGCTTCCGACGCAAGTCGGGGGTACGGAACGCCTGGGCGAATGCACCGAGCAAGGCTTCCTCCTACGGGTGATGGGCATGCGGGGCAAAGCCCCTAGACTGATCCAGCTTACCCGACGCGGGTAGTGGTTGGCGATATCCAATCATTAAAAAAGCGCATTGCCGCGTATTTAACGAGACGCGACACGCGAAAGCCCCATGTGCTGGGGCGAGTCGCCTTCGCGAGTGAAAAGCACTTTGACAGCTCTTCACCCGCGAAAACACAGACACGTAACGGGGGTGGTCCCTCGCGGGACCACCCCCGTTCAGCGTCAGCGAGCCGAGATGGACCCGCCGGCAGCCGTGATCTTCGCCTCGGCAGAGGACGACCAGGAGTCGACCTCAACCTCGAGCTTGACGCTCAGTTCGCCGGTACCGAGCACCTTGACGGGCGCGGAGTCGCGAACGGCGTGCTTGGCGATGAGATCCTCGACCGTGACCTTGCCGCCCTCGGGGAAGAGCTCCCCGAGCTTGCCAACGTTCACGACCTGGTACTCAACGCGGAAGGGGTTCTTGAAGCCGCGAAGCTTCGGCAGACGCATGTGAATCGGCATCTGGCCACCCTCGAAGCCGGCAGCAACCTGGTAACGGGCCTTGGTGCCCTTGGTGCCACGGCCAGCGGTCTTACCCTTCGAACCTTCACCGCGACCCACGCGGGTCTTCGCGGTCTTGGCTCCCGGGGCAGGACGCAGGTGGTGCAGCTTAACGATCTGCGTCTTGTTCGTGGAGTCCGCCATTGTCAGTCGACCTCCTCAGCGGTCACCAGGTGACGCACGGTGCGAACGGCGCCCAGAACGGCATCCGTCTGCTCACGCACGACACTCTGGCCGATCTTGCGCAGCCCGAGGGTGCGCAGCGTGTCCTTCATGTTCTGCTTCGCGTGAGCAGAGGACTTGACCTGCGTGATCTTGATGTTCTTCGCCATCACTTAGCCTCCCCTGCAGCGGCCTTGTCGGCCTCGGCGGCCTCGGCAGCCGCGCGCTTCTCAGCCTCGCCCTCTGCGCGAGCGCGCAGCATGGACGCGGGAGCAACGCGCTCGAGGGGCAGGCCGCGACGTGCGGCGACAGCCTCGGGCTGCTCGAGCTGCTTGAGTGCGTCAACCGTCGCGTGGACGATGTTGATCGCGTTGGACGAGCCCAGCGACTTGGTGAGCACGTCGTGGACGCCTGCGGCCTCCAGGACGGCGCGCACCGGGCCGCCGGCGATAACGCCGGTACCGGGGGCAGCCGGACGCAGGAGGACGACACCGGCGGTGTCGCGGCCCTGCACCACGTGCGTAATCGTGCGGCGGATCATGGGACGCGGAAGAAGTTCTTCTTCGCCTCCTCGACGCCCTTGGAAATGGCCTGGGGAACTTCCTTGGCCTTTCCGTAGCCGACGCCCACCGTGCCTTCGCCGTCACCCACGACAACCAGGGCGGTGAAGGAGAAACGACGTCCGCCCTTCACAACCTTGGAGACGCGGTTGATCGTCACGACGCGCTCGATGTACTCGTTCTTGTTTTCGTTGTTCCGGCGGTTATCGCGATCGTTGCCGCGGCCGGAGCGGCGCTCACGGCGATCGTTGTTCTCGCCCGCGCCCGAACCGTTCCTGTCTCGCTGCTGTGCAGCCATCAGATGATCTCTCTTTCTTTCGGCTCGTTCACAGCTCGAGTCCGCCCTCACGGGCGCCTCGGCAACGGCCGCAACGCGACCTGCGTACTTGTTACCACCGCGGTCGAAGACGACAGCGGAGATACCGGCAGCCTTCGCACGCTCGGCGATCAGTGCGCCGACCTTGCGAGCCTTGTCGGTCTTCGTGCCCTCGGAACCAGCGAGCTCGGTCTCGATGTCGGAGGCCGACACCAGGGTGTGACCAACCGTATCGTCGATGACCTGAGCCACCATGTGGCGGTTCGAACGGGTGACGACCAGACGGGGACGCTCGGGCGTGCCGTTGATCTTCTTGCGGAGGCGGAGGTGACGGCGCTTGCGAGCGACGAACTTGCCCTTGCCCTTGATCGAGTAAGCCATCACTTACCAGCCTTTCCGACCTTGCGACGGATGGTCTCGCCCACGTAGTGGATGCCCTTGCCCTTGTAGGGCTCCGGCTTCTTCAGCTTGCGGATGCGAGCAGCGGTCTCACCGACGAGCTGCTTGTCGATTCCGGACACCGTGAACAGCGTCTGGGACTTCGGCGCAATCGTGAACTCGATGCCCTCGGGCGGGGTGACGGTGATCGTGTGGGAGAAGCCCAGGGAGAACTCGAGGTCCTTGCCCTTGGCGACCACGCGGTAACCGGTGCCCGTGATTTCGAGATCCTTCTTGTAGCCCTCGGTCACGCCGACGATCATGTTGGCGATCAGGGTGCGGGACAGTCCGTGGAGCGAGCGCGAGGTGCGCTCGTCGTTCGGACGCTCGACGATAACCTGGCCGTCTTCGATCTTGGCGGTGATCGGCTCGGCAACAACGTGGGAGAGGGTGCCCTTGGGACCCTTCACCGACACGTTCTGGCCGTCGATCGTAACGTCAACACCGGCGGGGATTGCGATGGGGTTCTTACCAATTCGCGACATTGTTCAGCCTCCTCATCACCAGATGTAGGCGAGGACTTCCCCACCCACACCCTTCTCGGCTGCCTGACGGTCGGTGAGCAGGCCGGAGGACGTGGACAGGATCGCCACGCCGAGGCCGCCGCGGACCTTGGGCAGGTTGGTGGACTTGGCGTACACGCGCAGACCAGGCTTGGACACGCGCTTGAGCCCCTGGATCGCGGCCTCGCGGTGCGAGCCGTACTTCAGGTTGATCGTCAGGGTCTTGCCCACGCGGGCATCCTCGACGGAGGTCGAGGCGATGTAGCCTTCCTCGACAGGATGTTCGCAATCGCGTTCTTGAGCTTCGAGTACGGCATGGAGACCGCATCGTGGTGCGCACGAGTCGCGTTGCGCAGACGCGTCAGCATATCTGCAATCGGGTCTGTCATTGTCATGGGGGTTTATTCCCCTTCCTCGTCGCGGTTTCTCCGGTCACCCGGGACCTGCGACGTTCGTTTTACCAGCTGCTCTTGGTGACACCGGGGAGTTCGCCACGGTGGGCGAGCTCGCGCAGGCACACGCGGCACAGTCCGAACTTGCGGTACACCGAGTGCGGACGACCGCAACGGTTGCACCGGGTGTAGGCACGCACGCCGAACTTCGGCTTGCGGGCAGCCTTGACCTTCAGGGATGTCTTGGCCATGGGTCAGTCCTCCTTGAACGGGAAGCCGAGGTGACGGAGAAGGGCGCGACCCTCTTCGTCGGTGGTGGCCGAGGTGACAACCGTGATGTCCATGCCGCGCACTCGGTCGATCGAGTCCTGATCGATCTCGTGGAACATCGACTGTTCCGTGAGACCGAAGGTGTAGTTGCCGTGACCGTCGAACTGCTTGGAGGACAGCCCGCGGAAGTCACGGATACGGGGAAGCGCCGTCGAGAGGAGGCGATCCAGGAACTCCCACATGCGGTCGCCGCGAAGCGTGACGTGCGCACCGATCGCCTGGCCCTCACGCAGCTTGAACTGCGCGATGGACTTCTTGGCGCGGGTGGTCACGGGCTTCTGGCCGGTGATCGCGGTGAGGTCGCGGAGCGCGCCCTCGAGTGCCTTCGAGTCGCGAGCGGCCTCGCCGACACCCATGTTGACAACGATCTTCGTCAGTCCGCCGACCTGCATGACGTTCTCGTGCTTGAACTCAGCACGGAGCGCCTCGCGGATCTCGGAGACGTACTTTTCCTTCAGACGCGGGGCCATGCTCAGATCTCCTTGCCCTGCTCAACGCCGCGCTTCGCGCCACCACGAGCCACGCGGACTCGGACGGTGCGGGTGCGGCCGCCGCGCTCGACGATGTCCTCGCGGAAACCGACGCGAACGCGCTTCTTGGTCTCGGGGTCGACCAGTGCGACCTTGGACAGCGAGATGGGGGCCTCGATGGTCTCGATGCCGCCGGCGCTGCCCTGCTGGCCCTGGCGCACGTGGCGCGTCTTCAGGTTGATGCCCTCGACGAGGACCTTGCCCTCGGCCGGGAACACCTGGATGACGCGGCCCTGCTTGCCCTTGTCGCCGGGGGTCAGGGGCTCGAGGCCCTCTTCCGCACGACGGGCGTTGCGCTCGGCCAGCGCCTTCTCGTCGGACGTGCGTCCGCGAACGACCTCGACGAGGTCATTCTTACGAATCTTGGCTGCCATGGATCAGATCACCTCCGGAGCGAGGGAGACGATGCGCATGAACTTCTTGTCACGCAGCTCACGGCCCACGGGGCCGAAGATACGCGTGCCACGCGGCTCGCCATTGTTGTTGATGATGACGGCCGCATTCTCGTCGAAACGAATGTAGGAACCGTCGGGGCGGCGGGTTTCCTTACGCGTGCGAACGATCACTGCCTTGACGACTTCGCCCTTCTTGACGTTGCCGCCGGGAATGGCGTCCTTCACGGTGGCGACAATCGTGTCGCCGATACCCGCGTAGCGCCGACCCGAGCCACCGAGAACACGGATGGTCAGGATCTCCTTGGCCCCTGTGTTGTCGGCGACCTTCAGTCGCGACTCCTGCTGAATCATTTTCTATTGACTCCTGTCGTCGTGCCGGTTCTCTTCCGGATTCTACCGGTCGAGCCTTGCCGAACGGATTTCGGTCTGTGAGCGAAGGTCACTTCGCCTTTTCGAGGATCTCCACAACGCGCCAGCGCTTGGTGGCCGACAGCGGGCGGGTCTCCATGATGAGGACGAGATCGCCGACACCGCACTCGTTGTGCTCGTCGTGAACCTTGACCTTCTTGTTCTTGCGCATGACCTTGCCGTAGAGGGCGTGCTTGACGCGGTCCTCGATCTGGACGACAACGGTCTTGTCCATCTTGTCGCTGACGACGTAGCCGCGACGGACCTTACGCTCGTTACGAGCGGTGGTTTCTGCCATCAGGCTCACTCCTCAGTGCTCGGGGCGGTGCGGTAGCCAAGCTCCCGCTCACGCGCGATGGTGTAGATCCGGGCAATGTCGCGGCGCACGGTCTTCATACGACCGTGATCCTCGAGGTTGCCAACGGCCTGCGCAAAACGCAGGTTGAACAGCTCAGCCTTAGCCTTCTCCAGCTCCTTGGACAGCTGGGAGTTGTCCATTGCGTCGAGCTGCTCGGTGGTCAGACCCTTATCTGCCATCAGATGTCACCACCCTCTCGGACCACGAAACGGGTCTTGATAGGAAGCTTGTGCTGGGCACGGCTGAGGGCCTCGCGAGCGAGCTCCTCCGGGACGCCTGCCAGCTCGAACATGACACGTCCGGGCTTGACGGGGGCAACCCACCATTCCGGAGCACCCTTACCGGAACCCATTCGGGTTTCGGCGGGCTTCTTCGTCAGGGGACGGTCCGGGAAGATGTTGATCCAGACCTTACCGCCACGCTTAATGTGACGCGTCACGGCGATACGTGCCGCCTCAATCTGACGGTTGGTGATGTACGCAGGCTCGAGAGCTGGATGCCGTAGTCGCCGAACGCCAGTTCGGTGCCACCGGAGGCAAAGCCAGTGCGGTGAGGACGGTGCTGCTTGCGGTACTTAGTCCGACGGGGAATGAGCATTGGGCTCAGGCCTCCGATCCGGTCGTGGGCGCAGCGGCCTCGGAGGCCGAAGCCTCACGGGGAGCCTGCTGCGCAGCGGTCTCCTGGTTGGGGCGTCCACCGCGGCGGGGCCACGGCGGCCATCGCGGCGTCCACCACGCTGGGCCTGCTCGGCCTGCTGGCGAGCGAACTCGCGCTCGGTGATGTCGCCCTTGTAGATCCACACCTTGACGCCGATGCGACCGAAGGTCGTGCGGGCCTCGTGGAATCCGTAGTCGATGTTCGCGCGAAGGGTGTGCAGCGGCACGCGGCCCTCGCGGTAGAACTCGGAGCGGGACATTTCAGCGCCACCCAGACGGCCGGACACCTGGACACGAATGCCCTTGGCGCCAGCGCGCTGCGCGGACTGGATGCCCTTACGCATCGCACGACGGAAGGACACGCGAGCAGCGAGCTGCTCGGCGATGCCCTGCGCAACGAGCTGCGCTTCGAGGTCGGGGTTCTTGACCTCGAGGATGTTCAGCTGAACCTGCTTGCCCGTCAGCTTCTCGAGCTGAACGCGCAGGCGGTCGGCCTCTGCACCACGGCGACCGATGACGATGCCCGGGCGAGCGGTGTGCAGATCGACGCGAACGCGGTCACGCGTGCGCTCGATGCTCACCTCGGCGATGCCGGCGCGCTCGAGGTTGTCGGTCAGGAACTTGCGGATCGCGACGTCTTCGGCCACGTAATCCGCGTAGCGCTGTCCCTTGGTGGTGGAGTCGGAGAACCAGCGAGACCGGTGGTCAGTGGTGATTCCCAGACGGAACCCGCGGGGGTTGACCTTCTGACCCATATCAGCGGTCTCCCTTCTTCTTGTCTTCCTTGGTACCCACCACGATGGTGATGTGGGAGGTGCGCTTCAGGATACGACCGGCGCGCCCCTGTGCACGGGGACGAATGCGCTTCATGGTCGGACCCTCGTCCACGTATGCCTCGAGGACGAGCAGGTCGGCCTCGTTGAAGGTCTCTCCAGCGTTCTCAGCCTTGACCTTCGAGTTGGCGACGGCGCTCATGAGCACCTTGCGGACATCGGTGGCGACGGCCTGCGGGGCGAACCGCAGAATGTCGGCGGCCTCCAGAACACGCTTGCCGCGAACCTCGTTCACAACACGGCGGGACTTCTGGGGCGTGACGCGGATGAATCGCGCCTGCGCCTTGGCTTCCATGTATCTGCCTCTTCTTCCGTGGGGCCGGCTCAGCGCCGACGTCCCTTACGATCGTCCTTGTCGTGGCTGCGGAAAGTACGCGTGGGAGCGAACTCGCCGAGCTTGTGGCCCACCATCGACTCGGTGACGAAAACGGGCACATGCTTACGGCCGTCGTGGACGGCAATGGTCAGACCCAGGAAGTCCGGGGTAATGACCGAGCGACGCGACCAGGTCTTGATGACGTTCTTAGAGCCGGATTCGTTCGCGGCGTCGACCTTCTTGAGCAGGTGGTCGTCGACGAACGGGCCCTTCTTCAAACTACGCGGCATTTCAATCGACTCCTACTCAGCGGTTCTTGCCGGTCTTGCGACGGCGGACGATCATGCGATCGGACGCCTTCTTCGGACGACGCGTACGGCCCTCGGGCTTGCCCCAAGGCGACACGGGGTGACGACCACCGGACGTGCGGCCTTCACCACCGCCGTGCGGGTGATCAACCGGGTTCATAACGACACCACGGACGTGCGGGCGCTTGCCCTTCCAGCGCATACGGCCGGCCTTGCCCCAGTTGATGTTCGACTGCTCAGCGTTGCCGACCTCGCCAATGGTGGCGCGGCAGGTGGCCTCGACGTTGCGGATCTCGCCGGAGGGCATACGCAGCTGGGCGAAGCGGCCTTCCTTAGCGACGAGCTGCACGGAGGTGCCAGCGGAGCGGGCGATCTTGGCGCCGCCACCCGGGTAGAGCTCAACGGCGTGCACAACGGTACCCAGGGGGATGTTGCGCAGCTGCAGCGAGTTGCCGGGCTTGATGTCAGCGCCAACACCGGCCTCGATCTGATCGCCCTGCTTGAGGCCGGTCGGAGCGAGGATGTAGCGCTTCTCGCCATCCGCGTAGTGCAGGAGGGCAATGCGAGCGGTGCGGTTGGGGTCGTACTCGATGTGAGCGACCGTTGCCGGGACGCCGTCCTTGTCGTGACGACGGAAGTCGATCACGCGGTACTGACGCTTGTGGCCGCCGCCGCGGTGACGGGAGGTCACGCGACCGTTGTTGTTACGGCCACCGGTCTTGTGC
Organism: uncultured Xylanimonas sp.; assembly: GCA_927911615.1. GTDB lineage: Bacteria > Actinomycetota > Actinomycetes > Actinomycetales > Actinomycetaceae > Pauljensenia. The sequence continues at coordinate 12,511 of CAKMQM010000078.1, read as the reverse complement.
AGCGGGCGAAGCAGCGACTTCTCGGGGGTGTCGCGGGTGATCTCGACGAAGTCAGAGACGGACGAGAAGCGACGGCCCGGAGTCGTGGGCTTGTACTTGCGAATTCCCATTGTTCAAATGTCCCTTCGGTCCTCAGGCCTGATCGCCGAAGATGTCGATGGTGCCCTCACGCACGGTGACGATGGCACGCTTGACGTCCTTGCGCTTACCGATCCCGTTGCGGGTGCGGTAGGTCTTGCCCTTGCGGTTCTGGGTAGCGATGGAACCGATCTTGACGCCGAAGATACGCTCGAGGGCAATCTTGATTTCGGTCTTGTTCGCGCGGGGGTCAACCTCGAAGGTGTACTTGCCCAGGTCCATGAGGGCGAGCGACTTCTCGGTGGTGACCGGCTTCAGGATGATGTCGCGGGGGTTCTTACCCGCTTCGATCGTGCTCACTTGGTCTCCTCCTTGGTACCGAGGAAGGACTCAAGGGCGGCCTGCGTGAAGACGATGTCATCGGCGTCCAGGACGTCGTACGTGTTCAGCTGGTCAGCCCACAGGACGTGAACCTCGGGAACGTTGCGCAGGGACAGCGCGGTCAGTTCGTTGCCACGCTCGAGGACGACGAGAGCCTGACGGTCCTCGACGATCGCACGCAGAGCGGCGAGAGCGGCCTTGGTCGAGGGCTTGTCGCCTTCGAACAGGGCGGTGACAACGTGGATGCGGTCGGCGCGCGCACGGTCGGAGAGAGCGGAACGCAGAGCGCCCTGCTTCATCTTCTTGGGGGTGCGCTGGTCGTAGTCACGCGGCTGAGGGCCGTGGACGATGCCACCGCCGGTGAAGTGAGGCGCACGGATGGAGCCCTGACGAGCGTTACCGGTGCCCTTCTGACGGAACGGCTTCTTGCCGCCGCCAGCGACCTCACCACGGGTCTTCGTCGCGTGCGTGCCCTGACGAGCGGCCGCAAGCTGAGCGACGACAACCTGGTGCATCAGCGGAATGTTGGTGGGAACGTCAAAGATCGAACCGGGGAGAACGACGGAGCCCGCCTTCTTGCCCTTGAGGTCGATGACGTCAACGTTACGATCGTCAGCCATGATCACGCACCCTTCACGGAGGAGCGAACCAGGACCACGCCGTTCTTCGGACCCGGGATGGCGCCGCTGATGAGCAGCAGGCCCTTCTCGGCGTCCACGGCCTGGATCGTCAGGTTCTGAACAGTACGACGGTTGCCACCCATGCGGCCGGCCATACGCAGGCCCTTGAAGATGCGACCGGGGGTTGCGCAGGCGCCGATCGAACCGGGCTTGCGGTGGTTGCGGTGCGCACCGTGGGAGGCGGAAACGCCAGCGAAGCCGTGACGCTTCATGACGCCGGCAAAACCCTTGCCCTTGGTGGTGCCGGAGACGTCGACGCCTTCGCCAGCCTCGAAGGTGGTGGCGTCGAGTTCCTGGCCGAGCTCGTAAGAGTCATGCTCGGACGTACGGACCTCGACGAGGTGGCGCCGGGGGGCAACCCCGGCCTTCTCGAAGTGGCCCTGGAGGGGCTTGGTGACCTTACGGGAGTCAATCTCACCGAAGCCAAGCTGAATAGCGGAGTAGCCGTCGACCTCATCGGTACGAACCTGGGTCACGACGTTGGTGCCGACCTGCACGACAGTCAGGGGCACGAGGTGGCCGTCGGCATCCCACACCTGGGTCATGCCGAGCTTGCGGCCGAGCAGCGCCTTGATGGGCGCGCCAGCGTGCTGCTTCTTGTTAGTCATTGCAGATGTCCTCAGAGCTTGATCTCGATGTTGACGTCCGCAGGCAGGTCGAGGCGCATGAGCGAGTCGACGGCCTTGGGGGTCGGATCGATGATGTCGATGAGCCGCTTGTGCGTGCGCATTTCAAAGTGCTCGCGGCTGTCCTTGTACTTGTGGGGCGACCGAATAACGACGAAAACGTTCTTCTCGGTCGGCAGCGGCACCGGGCCCACGACCGTGGCGCCAGCACGCTGTACGGTGTCCACGATCTTGCGCGCGGAGCTGTCGATGACCTCGTGGTCATACGACTTGAGCCGGATGCGGATCTTCTGTCCCGCCATGCCGTCTTACCTCTTCTCGTACAGATTCGCCGCCGGTCCCCGCACTCGGGCGTGTCGCAGCCGTTGTGCGCGCGATTGCTCGCGCTGGACCGACGTCTTGTCCAAAGATCTTGGGCATATTGCCCGATCCATACGTGATGGCACGCATGGACCACCCCAGATACGCTGAGGCAACCGTGCCATTCTGTCAGAGTTCCACCCGCGAGCACAAACCCGGAAGGGGGTTCTCGCATGTGAAACCACCGACAGATTGGCGTGGATAGCGGCCCAAGCTGCACATAACAGCCCAGACCGTCACCAAGAAACTACCGTACCCCGCACTCGGGCGTGTCGCAACCGGGGATCGGTCACACTTCCATGAACGAGGCCCGGGCAGCCACACGAATACGCCACGTAGCGCCGAAGCACAGTATGCCCATACGCCTCTTGAGCCACCGATGTCACAGAATACGCAGCGCAGAGCATTCACATGCACACAGCAACTCCCCGAGCAGAACCATTCACTCGCAAGCCGAATAGCGAAAGGCCCCGCCTCTAAAAAGAGGCGGGGCCCTCAATGCCGCTGGATCAGCAGCGAATCAAATCTGAGAAAGTCTCAGAGGTCGATTCACTTGATGATCTTGGTGACACGACCGGAACCAACGGTGCGACCACCCTCACGGATGGCGAAGCCGAGGCCGGGCTCCATAGCGATCGGCTGGATCAGCTGGACGGAGATCTCGGTGGTGTCGCCAGGCATGACCATGTCGGTGCCCTCGGGGAGGGTGATGACGCCGGTCACGTCCGTGGTACGGAAGTAGAACTGCGGACGGTAGTTCGAGAAGAACGGGTTGTGACGGCCGCCCTCTTCCTTCTTGAGGATGTAGACCTGGCCCTCGAAGTCCGTGTGAGGCGTGATGGAGCCGGGGACGGCCACAACCTGGCCACGCTCGACCTCGTCGCGCTTGGTGCCACGGAGCAGCAGACCACAGTTCTCGCCGGCCCAGGCCTCGTCCATCGACTTGTGGAACATCTCGATGCCGGTAACCGTGGTCTTCTGGGGCTCACGGATACCGAGGATCTCGACCTCGGAGTTGATGGGCAGCTTGCCACGCTCAACACGACCGGTGACGACGGTGCCACGACCGGTGATCGTGAAGACGTCCTCGATCGGCATGAGGAAGGGCTTGTCCATGTCGCGCTCGGGGGTGGGGATGTAGGAATCCACAGCCTCCATGAGCTCCTCGACCTTAGCAACCCACTCCGGGTCGCCCTCGAGGGCCTTCAGAGCGGACACCTGGATGATCGGGGCGTCGCGGTCGAAGTCCTGGGACTCGAGCAGGTCGCGGCACTCTTCCTCAACCAGCTCCAGCATCTCCTCGTCGTCGACCATGTCGGCCTTGTTGAGGGCGATGAGGATGGTGGGGACGCCGACCTGACGGGCGAGCAGAACGTGCTCGCGGGTCTGGGCCATGGGGCCGTCGGTGGCGGCGACCACGAGGATCGCGCCGTCCATCTGGGCCGCGCCGGTGATCATGTTCTTGACGTAGTCGGCGTGGCCGGGGGCGTCAACGTGCGCGTAGTGACGCGCCTCGGTCTGGTACTCGACGTGGGAGACGTTGATCGTGATACCACGATCGCGCTCCTCGGGAGCGTTGTCGACCTGATCGAAGGGGGTGAACTCGTTCAGATCCGGGTACTTATCGTGCAGCACCTTGGTGATAGCTGCCGTCAGCGTCGTCTTGCCGTGGTCAACGTGACCAATCGTGCCGATGTTGACGTGCGGCTTGGTGCGCTCAAACTTGGCCTTCGCCACTTGTGTCCTCCTGGACTCGGGTAGATATTCTCAGCCTACGGCTAGGTGCCACTTTAACACCCCTGGGGCTTGAGACCTACTGGGTTTACTTGTGTGTGAGGCGGCTCGCAGGGCAGATGACCTGCCCCGCGAGCCCCCGGTGGGACTCAGTTGCCCCGAGACTTGCCGACGATCTCGTCCGCGACGGCGCGCGGAACCTCGGCGTAGCTGTCGAACTCCATGGAGTAGACAGCGCGGCCCTGCGTCTTGGAGCGCAGGTCGCCAACGTATCCGAACATCTCGGACAGCGGGACCTGAGCCTTGACAACGCGCACGCCGTGCTGCTCGTCCATCGACGAGATCTGGCCACGGCGAGAGTTGAGGTCGCCGATGACGTCGCCCATGTACTCCTCGGGAGTACGAACCTCAACGGCCATGATCGGCTCGAGGAGGACGGGGTTAGCCTTCTTAGCAGCTTCCTTCAGCGCCATCGAGCCAGCAACCTTGAACGCCATTTCGGAGGAGTCAACCTCGTGGTAGGCGCCGTCGAGCAGCGTGGCCTTGATGTCAACCATCGGGTAGCCGGCGAGAACGCCGGACTGCATGGCGTCCTTGATGCCCGCGTCGACCGACGGGATGTACTCGCGAGGAACGCGGCCACCGGTGACCTTGTCCTCGAACATGTACTCTTCCTCGGAGTCGGCCGGGAGGGGCTCCAGGGCGATGATGACACGCGCGAACTGACCGGAACCACCGGTCTGCTTCTTGTGCGTGTATTCGTACTTTTCGACCGTCTTGCGGATGGTCTCACGGTAGGCAACCATCGGGTTACCCACGTTGGCCTCGACCTTGAACTCGCGACGCATACGGTCGACGATGATGTCGAGGTGGAGCTCACCCATACCACCGATGATGGTCTGGCCGGTCTCGGCGTCGAGCTCGACGGTGAACGTCGGGTCCTCTTCCGCCAGCTTCTGGATCGCGACGCCCATCTTCTCCTGGTCGGCCTTCGACTTGGGCTCGACGGCGACCTGGATAACGGGGGCGGGGAACGTCATCGACTCGAGGACGATCGGCTTGTCCATCGCGGACAGAGTGTCGCCGGTCGTGGTGTCCTTGAGGCCGATCACCGCGTAGATGTGGCCAGCGTGCGCCACGTCGACGGGGTTCTCCTTGTTCGAGTGCATCTGGAAGATCTTGCCGATGCGCTCCTTCTTGCCCTTGGTCGAGTTGAGGACCTGGGCGCCGGACTCGACCTTACCGGAGTACACGCGGATGAAGGTGAGCTTGCCGTAGAAGGGGTGAGCGGCGATCTTGAACGCCAGAGCCGAGAAGGGCTCGTTCTCGTCGGGCTTACGAACCTCGGTCTCTTCCTCGGTCTCAGAGCCGGGGAGGAAGCCGCGAACGTCGCCGATGTCGAGCGGGGAGGGCAGGAAGTCCACGACGGCGTCGAGGACGGGCTGCACACCCATGTTGCGCAGAGCGGTACCGCAGTAGACGGGGAACGCGCGCGAGGAGATGGTCAGGAGGCGGATGCCTTCCTTGATCTGCTCGATCGACAGCTCACCGTTCTCCAGGTAGGCCTCGGTCAGCTCATCAGAGCCCTCGGCGGCGGCCTCAACGAGTGCCTCGCGGTACTCTTCAGCCTTTTCCTGGTACTCGGCGGGGATCGGGCCGCGCTCGACGATGGAGCCGAGCGTGTCGTTGCCCTTGTCGTCCTTGGCCGGGTAGGTCAGGGCCTCCATGGTCAGCAGGTCGATGTTGCCGACGAAGTCATTCTCGGCGCCCATCGGGAGCTGCATGACGATCGGGGTCGCGTGCAGGCGGTCGCGGATGGTACCAACCGAGAAGTAGAAGTCGGCGCCCATCTTGTCCATCTTGTTGATGAAGCAGATACGGGGGGACATCGTACTTGTCGGCCTGACGCCACACGGTCTCGGACTGGGGCTCAACGCCCTCCTTGCCGTCGAACACGGCGACGGCGCCGTCGAGGACGCGCAGCGAGCGCTCAACCTCAACGGTGAAGTCAACGTGACCGGGGGTGTCAATGATGTTGATCTGGTTACCGTTCCAGAAAGAGGTAACGGCGGCGGACGTAATCGTGATGCCGCGTTCCTTTTCCTGTTCCATCCAGTCGGTGGTCGAGGCGCCATCGTGCGTCTCGCCGATCTTGTAGTTGATGCCCGTGTAGAACAGGATGCGTTCCGTCACGGTCGTCTGCCGGCATCGATGTGAGCCATGATGCCAATGTTGCGGACCTTGTTGAGATCCGTCAGCACCTCTAGTGCCACGAGTGTGGTTCCTTCGTTCGAAGTAATGGGTGTTCTTGCTGCGTGAGACGAGGCCCGGTTGCCCAGGCCTCGTCTTTAAATCACCAGCGGTAGTGCGCGAAGGCGCGGTTGGACTCAGCCATCTTGTGCATGTCCTCACGACGCTTCACGGCGGCACCGAGGCCGTTGGAGGCGTCGAGGATCTCGTTGGCAAGACGCTCGGTCATGGTCTTCTCGCGACGCTGACGCGAGAAGTCGACCAGCCAGCGCAGGGCCAGCGTCGTGGCGCGCGCGGGGCGAACCTCGACGGGGACCTGGTAGGTCGCGCCACCGACGCGGCGGGAGCGGACCTCGAGGGCCGGACGGATGTTCTCGAGAGCGCGCTTGAGCACGGAGACGGGCTCCTGCTCGGTGCGCTCGCGAACGGTTTCAAGTGCGCCGTAGACGATGCGCTCGGCGACGGTCTTCTTGCCGTCGAGGAGAACGCGGTTGACCAGCTGGGTCACGACCTTGGAGCCGTAAACCGGGTCATCGACGAGGGGGCGACGGGGAGCGGGGCCCTTACGAGGCATTACTTCTTCTCCTTCTTCGCGCCGTAACGGGAACGAGCCTGCTGACGGCCGCGGACACCCTGGGTGTCGAGCGAGCCGCGGACGATGCGGTAACGCACGCCGGGCAGGTCCTTCACACGACCACCGCGCACGAGCACGATCGAGTGCTCCTGCAGGTTGTGGCCCTCACCGGGAATGTAGGCGGTGACTTCGATGCCGGACGAAAGGCGCACACGAGCGACCTTTCGCAGAGCCGAGTTCGGCTTCTTCGGCGTGGTGGTGTACACGCGGGTGCACACGCCGCGACGCTGGGGGAGCCTTCAGCGCGGGGTCTTCACCTTCGCGCGCTTCGAGACACGTCCCTTGCGGACGAGCTGCTGAATGGTAGGCACTGGGTCTCCAGTTTCTTTCCGTCGGCGGCCTTCCCTCGCTTCAAGGGGAGGCCCTGATTGTCAGTCTTCCGCGACTGTTGTCACCCCCGTGTGGGCACACGTGTCCGCCTGGGGGCCGCGCGCCATGATAACCACGAGGATCAGAGAATGACGCCCGGAGCTCCGACGGACGGAGCCCGCTCCCGGTTTCCCGGGCACAGAGGTTCCACAGAAGCGGGAACCACACTCAAGGATAGTGGGAAACGTCGCCGTTCGTCAAAGGGGGTGCTTTGTGGTTCGCCCCTCATCGACGAGGCCTGGGCGCAGGAACGCTCGGATCGTTTCCTTCGCGTTCCCACCCGTGTGCGTGATGAAGGGCTCGCCCCTTTTGTTTCAAGTGTCCCCGGTGTTACGACAGAGGCACGCAAAGGGGCCCGCAGGCTTCGCCGCCTACGCGGACAGTGACGCTCCCCGCCACCGACGAGGCGATCAGCGAGGATGCGCGAGGGCCCGGCCCCCTCGCGGGGACCGGGCCCTATACCGTTGTCGACCGGATCTCCGATCAGTGTGCGCGGCGCCTCGCCACCACGAGGCCGACGCCGGCGACGCCTAGCAGGCCGACAATCGCGATGGCAACGCCAGTGTTCGCGCCAGTGCTGGCAAGCTTATTGCCGTCAGGGTTCTTTCCAGCCGCGGGCTGCGGCTGCTCGGCAGTGGGCTGCGACTGCTCGGGAGTCGGCTGCGACTGGTCAGGAGTCGGCTGGGGCTGCTCGGGAGTCGGCTGGGGCTGATCGGGCTTCGGAAGCTCGGGGAAATCGCACGTCGAAGACGCCGAGGTATCGGACTCGACGATGGCTGCACCACTCGTCGTCGTCCCCGAGATCTTCACGAGCGGAGTAACCTCAGTGCTGCCGGTGATAAGGAACGAGAACTTCACCGATCCGTTGGCGGGAAGCTCGAGATCCTTGAAGGTCAGAACCTTGCCCGCAACCGCCGGCTCGGGGGCGCCGCTGGCCGACTGGGGAACGTAGGTGGCGTCGTCCGACAGGGTCGCGATAACCGTCTGGACCGACTTGACGTCCGGGTTCGGGTTCGTGATCGTCACGCCGATGGTGCGAGTCGCGGCGGAGTCAGCGCCCGGCTGGGCGACGGCGCATGTCGCGGAGGACAGCGCGACCTGTCCCTTCGGCGAGAAGGAGGTGATGAGAGAGTAGTCGGCCGTCGTATTCGGCTCGAGGGTACGAGTCCAGCTCAGAGCCATGCCGTTGTCCCGGTTGGAATCTGCGCGCTCGAGCTTGTTGGGCAGCGGCGCACGATCCTTGACCCTATCCCAGACCTCGTTGTAGGAACTGTAGTAGTAGTTCGAACCGGCCGTAGTCGGGATGAACTGCTCGACTCGGCCACGATCCGTATGCCGGCCGGTTTCCGGATCCTTCGCTCGGCAGATGACCGTCCCCGTGCTCTCGTCGTACTCACCGAAGCCGTAATCGTCGTCCTGGAGGTAGCAATCTGCCGCGTGGTAGAGAGTAAAGTCCTGAGCTGCATTCGAAATGTTCTTCACCGACGAGGTCGTCGCGTAGAAGTCATTGCCCGTTGAGTAGGTGTCCGTCTGCGTGATCTCGAATCCACCGCCGCGAACGACAGTCGTAAGGACCCACGGATCTGCTTGAGTGCCCGTTCCTGACTTCGTTTGCGAGACCGGCGTCCAGGCGATCGTCCCCATGGACGCCGCCTCATAAGAATTCAGCACCCCCGGACCGAAGAGCTCAGATCCCACAGCGAGGAACGTTCCACAGTCGGCTGGATCCTGAGCGGATCGACCGTTGTAGAACTCGTTGTACCTATCGCCCTTGTAGTTGATCGAGCAGTTGAGCGTGTCGGAGATGGCGATCCGAACGAGCGGACCGTCCGTATCCTCAATCGTGGGACCAGCGGCGAAGGCCGCCAACGGGTTGAGAACGAGGGCCGCGGAACCGAGCGCAGCAAGGACCATTTTCTTGGGCAGGCGCATGAAGAGACATCCTTATGCGTTGATGGATAGTGTGCGGCCAATCTAGCATCCACATATCAGCTTTTCCAAATGGTTAATTCGTCATCTTCGCCCGTCTAACCGCGCTCGATATGCGCCGCCGTTAGACACCCTCGGCGCACTTAAGGAGAGTAAGCAGACATGACAAGGGGCCCCGGCCTTGTCACGTTTTCACGGACGAGGCCGGGGCCCTCACAGGTGAACGATCCCGATTACTCGCGGAAGTTCATGCCAAAGTCGATGGCGCCCAGCGCGTCGAGGAAGTCCTCGGACACGGAGCAGCAGCAGGTAGGGTGAGACACCGCCCGAGGTCCTTGACGACAGCGGGGGTAGAAGGCCGCTCATCATCAAGGACCTCGACCTCTACCCGCAACCCCCGACCAACAACCGGTCACCCACACTCAACTCGAAAGAGCCGGTTTACTTATCCATCTCGTAGACCCAGCCGCCAGCGTTACAGTAACGCTTACCGTTCTCCTCAGTAATGTAATAGCCGGGCTCGTGGTTTTCGCACTTCTGGATAACCTCACGAGCCTCTCGGTTAGACTTCTCAAGGTTCGCCGCACGAATCTGGAAGAAAGCAAAGGTCTCAATATATGCCACCAGAACCAGCACGAGACGGCAATCGCCATGCCCTTACCCTTGCCGGTGCCGTTCTTGACCATAACCAGAGCGATCACAGCGAAAATAATGGTCGGGATGGTCAGGAACGAGCCAATGACAAAGATGCCGGTCAGGGCGGAGATAATGCCCAGAACCAGTGCGGTCACTGCCGCCCACTTCTTCTTTTTCGGTGCCTCAACAGGGCCGGATGCGGGCTGTACGGCGGGTGCCTGCTGAGCGAACTGCGGCTGCTGCGGTGCAACTGGATGCGGGGTGTTTTCAGACATGAAAGTCCTCATTTCGTATGTGGTTGGTAAATATCCGGAAGCGCAGCACCCGCAGGTGGCGCACCTTTCCCAAGGATACTCTATGTGCTTGAAAGCTCTGACAAGTAGAAATGTCGAGCACTTTGATGGTCTATGGGTTAGGTGGCTAAAAAGTTAACTTGGTGCAAGGCTCGGGTGAAGACTGGGCGACCATTCACCGGCAGGCTGGTGGCGGCGCTCAGGTGAGCAGCCTCTGGCATGCAGAAAACCCCTGGGCGCAGTTCATTCCCCCTATTCAACTGCACGGTCGGTCGCCTCATGTGGGACCTCGTGCGTTCTGTCGGATTGGGCGCACAATCTGTCGCACACTCTCGCCTTCGACAGCGTCTCGGTCCGCTGCGCAGCGCGCGCCCACCACTCCCCCCGCGAGCCGGCTGCCCCAGGAGCCGCGCCCGGGCATACAAAGACCCCGGCCTTGCTTCCAACTCGCACGCAAACCGGATAACCTGCGTGTTAACCGCTTCATACGCACGCAACCCCGACCACCTGCGCGTGGGCAACGTCGCCCACGCGCACATCTAGCGGTTAACGTGCGAATCAATGGGCCCACGCGCACATCCACGCCTTTACGGGTTCTTCGCAGGGCGCGATCGCGAATGACAGACTGATCAATTGGCATCGAATCAGCTAGTGAGAGTGTCTGTCCACAGGCAACGGCGCACTACAACAGTTATCCACAGACGCCTAAATTCTGCTGGCACTCCTCTTCCTCTGGGATATATACCAAGCACATGATCACTCTCGAGACTTTCAGAACGCACCGACACAGTCCTCGCAATATCGTTGATGACCCGGATGTCCTAGTGATTCGCCGTGGATACCGCGTGCGTCTGCACGGTGACCACAATGCCCAGCCGTGGGAAATCTGGCGGAGTATCAACATCGCACGTCTGCATGCACTCGACTACCAGGCCACACAACGCGTGGTTTTCACCGGGAACAGCTCCCTACTGCTTCACGGTATTCCGACCTGGTCAACGAATTCATGGATCGAGGCATGGCCGAGCAAGACGGTCCTCCACCTTCGTCCTTTTCCTGCGGTGCGACACCGTCAAACAGTCGTCCCCAGTACTCCGGTTATCAGTCGAAGCAGGCCGCCACGCACAATCGTGCACATCGGCGGCCTTGAAGCAGAATCTCCCATTGAGGCCGTTGTCCGTCTCGCCCTCAACGAGCAACCTCGCGATGCTTTCGTTGCCTTATGCATGGCGACGCATGCTCTCACGCATTTCGACAGATTCAAGCTAGAAGAGTCACGACGTCGATGCGAGCAGACTCGGCTCGAGATGCTTGAAGAACTCTCACGTTTCTCCAGCCACCACGGTTTCCCTCGCGCCAAGGCACTCATCGAAGCAACGGACGGCGGATGCGACAACATTTTCGAGGCCACGGTGCTATGGATCATCAAAAGCCTGTACTCGGGTCGCGTCGTTACCCAGTTCCCGATCGCGGTCGAAGACCACATCTATTTCGGGGATATCGTTCTCCCTGATCTCAAGGTCATCATTGAACCCGACGGCCGCAAGAAGTTCGGAGACACCGAGCAGGAAGTACACGAGAACACCGGTAAGTGGCTCGCCCGTCAGCACGATCTGACCAACACGGGGTGGAGGGTCATACGCGTCCGCTGGCACGATACGGAGGATCTCGTTACCTTCCGAACGAACATCGCAGCACAGATACAGATCGAGCACCTGCCGCTGACGCAGCAATCACTCCGCCTGTGGGCAGAGCCCCGACAACAGCATGTACCCCGCACACAAAGGACTCTCAAGTAGGAGAGCACTGCGGAGATTCACTTCTACCCACACCACCGTCGTCATCATCGGAGGAAAGTCCACCTGTAAAGCAGTACCTGGCTTTCCATACTCGTCTGCGCGCAGCGACACCTTCAGTTTCGGAATGACACCCGGCCGTATTTGTCGCACGACGCGCTGCCCCATCGCACTGTGCCCGATAACCCGCGCGTTAACCGCTTCATACGCACGCAAACCCGATCACTTGCACGTGGGCAACGTCGCCCACGCGCACATCTAGCGGTTACGTGCGAATCAAAGGGCCCATGTGCACGTCTCGCGACCAACGTGCGCATCGACGGGCGCAGCCTGCCAGCCATCAGGCTCGTCATCTCGCCGTACGGCTCGTCGCACATGTTCGAGGCCGGGGATCCCCTGTTGGGACTAGCGAAAGCAAGCCTTCGCGCCCCAGGCACCAGCCACACTCCCCACCACACGCGCCAACCACTCTCGTGCACGCAAAAGGCCCCGGCCTCGTCACGTTCTGAACTGCGCCCCGAAACTTGGACGCGTTTAATGGTAGCCGTTATGCGGCTTCCTGTAGGGCCTGATCCCGGTATTCTGCCGGGGTCAGGCCTTGAGCTTACTTGGCGTCTTTTCGTGTTCCAGTGCGTGATGTAAGCCTCGAGGTCGGCTTTGAAGCTCTCGAAGGTCTGCCAGTCCTGGCCGCGAAAGAACTCGTCCTTGAGGTGCCCGAAGACCTGCTCGGTGGCGCCATTGTCGA
>CAKMQM010000077.1:0-12587 GCA_927911615.1 uncultured Xylanimonas sp. | reverse complement strand
TGAGCACGATCGCCGTCGGTCATGCGCTGCCGAATATCGTCGCGCGTGCTGTTCTCTTCCTCCGGCTGATCTGTCATGCCCCAAGCCTACCCGACCAAGATAAAGTCACCCACGCCACAGAGGGAGCGAGACTGCCGCTCCCCTACGGGCGGCTCTCGGCCTCGGCGATCTCCACGTAGCGCGCGATGTCTGCCCTCAGCTCCTGGGTATCGGCAGGCCTCACCAGGTCCGTGGAGGCACCGTCGGCAGCCTCCACGCGGCCGTAGCGTTCGGCGAGGAAGCGCTCGCGATACAGGTGATCGGCGGTCTCGCCGATGGTGCGCATCAGGGCAGCGTTCAGCCCGGCGCTCACGACGACTCCCGCGACGGGGACGATCTGCGCGAGCTTTCGGGATGCCAAGCGCACGCCCATCGCACTGAAGAGAGAGTTCATCGCACTCACGACCACGTTGCCGCCGAGGCCGTCGAGCGATCCACGCCGGGCGAGGTCGCGCATCACCTTGTTGAAAGCCAGCATTGTCGTCTGCTTTTCGACGACGAAATCGCGACCGCTGCCCGTCGGATCAATCGCCTGCGACAGCACCATCGTGGAAAAGAGCCGCTCCGTGGGGTCCTCCGAGTCGTAGCCGTAGTACGCGGCCGTGTGCGCGACGAGGCGGGTCGCGGCCGCCAGGAAGCTCGTGATGTCGACGGCGATAGCCGAGGCCGTGACGCCCACTCCCGGGGCGGAGGCCACGCCCATGCCAAGCACTGCGGCAACGGAACCACCCGAGGCGAACACGCCGCTCACCGCTCCCTCGGCGGCCGCGGTCGTCGAATAGGCAAGGCTCAGGCGGGGCTTGACCGACAGGATGTCGTCCAGCTTCAGCGAGCGGATGTCCTGCAGGGTCCGAACGTCAAAGCCCGCGGAACGGTAGGCCTTGAGGATGCGCTTGCGGCGCACCGAGGCCTCGGACGCGGATGCTGCCAGCTCGACGAGGCCGAGGGCAGCGGAGGACACGGTTCGGGTCAGCGCCTCGCCGCCGGGCACCTTGCGCGCGATGGACACCGCCTTACCCAGGGGCGCGAGGGCCGCCGAGCGGACGCGCTGGGAGATGACTCGGGGGCGGATCGGGCGCATCTGCACGTCCTTCCACCGCTGGATTTCGTCCCAGTGGGCGGCGTCGGACTCGCTCATGCGTGCACGCAGATCGTCAGACATGCTCTCCCCGTTTCTCTCGCGGTCGCTAACTCACCAACACTACACAGTGAGGGCCGCCTGCGAGGCTGTAGCGCCCCCGCGTCCCCTGTTATGCTTGTGACCTGGTAGTCAGATTCGGCCTCGATACGAAGGAGCTCCCGTGGAATCTCGTGAGTCGCTCATCAACCAGATCGCTCTTCTCCATGAGGAGAAGGAACACCAGAAGATCATCGCGCTCATCGAGGGACAGCCCCCGGCCGCGATGGACTACGAGCTGACCAGCCTGCTGGCGCGCGCCTACATCAATTACGCCCAGCCCTACATGGATTCCTTCCAGGAGCACATCAAGCACGCGGTGGAGCTGCTGCGCAGCGTTGAGGCCGAGGGCATGGCGGACCCGCAGTGGTACTACCGCATCGGCACCGCCCTGTACTGGCAGGACGAGGAAGAAAGCGCCATGACGTACCTGGAGCAGTGCCTCGCGATGGACCCAACCCACGAGGACGCTCCGCAGGTCATCGAGGAGTGCAAGCGCGCCCTCGAGCGTCGCACAGTCGTGCGCCCCCTCGACATGCGTGCACTTACCGACTTCTTCGAGCGCAACGACTACAGGTACGACGTTGAGGACAATCGCCTGCGTACGGGCTTCACGAACGGCTACTACGTGTTCTCCGTGATCGACGACGGAGCGGACCTGAGCATGTGGGGCGGCATCCGCGAGGATGTGTCAATGGAGCTGCGCCCACGCCTCATCCAGGCGTGCAACGACTGGAACGCGGCCACCAAGTGGCCCAAGGTCTACGTGGCGACGCTGGACGACGGCACGCAGCGCGTGTGCGCCGAGCAGTTCGTCTCGTCCCGCTACGGCATGACTGACGCGCAGGTGTCGATCAACATCGACCGTTTCATCTCCGCGTCCGAGTCCTTCTTCAAGGAACAGATCGAGCGCATCCCCGCACTGGGTGGCGCAAGCGAGTAATGCTCGCACAGAAACGTTCCCCGGCCTCGTCTTTTCGGACGAGGCCGGGGTTCGTTATACGGTCACTGCCCGACGCGCTGCGCCAATGCTCTACGCATTGCTGCGGGGCACGTAGACGCTGAGTCCTCCGTCGCTAACGACGCCCGTGAGGGTCCCATCATCCGCGACGCGCACGGACGGGTGGCCACCGATGACGCACTCCCACTCCTGGCCTGCGTGGCGCGCTCCCACGTAGAGGGTCTTCTCGGCGGCCATCCGGTCGGAGAGGATGACGGCACAACCGGAGCCGGGGATCTCCTCCTTGCCTTCGCGGGCAAAGCCCACCACATCGGGGTCATCGAAGGCATTATGCTGCGGGCCGACAGCCGCGCGGGCTCGGATACTCATGAGGACCGGCAGCTCACGCACCGCGGGCAGGTCGTCGGACTCGGGGGAACCCAGAAGGTCACCCCAGAACACGCAGGGAACCCCGGCCTCGTTGAAGAGGATCAGGGCGTAGGCGGCGCTTGAACCAGGGGGCAACCGTGGAGGCCAGGGACTGGCCGGGCTGCGTGTCGTGGTTTTCGACGAAGGTGACGGACTTGTCTGGGCGGGAGGCCGTCAGCGTGTTCTCCCACAGGCGCGCCAGGTCCACGTTGCCGTCCGACACCGACGCGTCGTGCAGGTGAAAGTGCAGGGGGACGTCGAAGAGCATGACGTTGGGGACTCGCGCCAGGTAGCCCTCGAGTTCGCGCACGTCACCGCTCCAGTACTCACCAACCGCGGGCAGGCGGCGCCCCGTCGAGGCGCGCAGGTCCTCGAGCCAGCGGGCGTAGAAGTCCGAGCCCACGTGCTTGACGGCATCCAGGCGCAGCCCATCCACGCCGGTCGTCTCGACGTACCACTTGCCCCAGCGGTCCAGCTCCTCACTGACGCGGGGATCGGTGACGTGCACGTCGCAGCCCATCAGGTAGTCGAAGTTGCCGAACTCGGTGTCGACAGACTCGTTCCACTGCTTGCCGTCGAAGAGCCACAGGCCGCTGCGCTTCGTCACTTCGTCCCAGTCGATACCATGGAAGCACGTCCAGTCCCACGTGAAATCCGAGTACGCACCCGCGCGACCCGGGAACGTGAAGCGCGTCCACGCCTCGATCGTCTCCATCTCCCCGATCGCCTCATGACGGTTCTGGGGGTTGATCGGGGTGGCTCGCACGGTCTCGGACTCGTCGGCACCCATTCGGTGGTTGAGGACGATGTCGGCGCACACGGCAATTCCCGCCTCGTGCAGGGCCTCGATAGCGGCCAGGTACTCGTCCTTCGTCCCGTACTTCGTGGGGACGGAGCCCCTCTGGTCAAACTCGCCCAGGTCGTACAGGTCGTAGACACCGTAGCCGACGTCGTTGATACCCTCGTGGCCCTTGTAGGCGGGCGGCAACCAGATGATGGTGACGCCCAGGTCCGCGATCGCCTGGGCGCGGGCGGCGAGGTAGCGCCAGTGGCTGGCGTCCGGGGCCATGTCCCAGGCGAAGGCCTGCAGGATCAGGGGGCCCGCCTCCGTCATGGACGAGGCCAGGGCCGGTTCGATCGTCTCATTCACCCGGATATCGTGGCAGGTTTCCCCTCCCCCGGGCGCGCGAGAATGGGAAACAGTGGCGGGGTATACACGGTAACGAGGCCAGGGCTGGGTACCGCTGATGCGCGCGGTCCGGCCCAGGCCTCGTCGGTGATGCCGTTACTTGCGCCGGCCGAAGAGTCCCTTGACGCCTTCCGCAATGCCGGAGGCCGCGGTCATCGCGCCATCGGCGATGCCAGAGGCCGCAGTCTTTGCGCCACTCGTGACGGCCTTGGTCGTGCTCTCGAGCACTTGCTGGGCGTTGTCCAGCACGCCCGGCTCCTGATCGTCGGGGGTCGCGTCACTAACGGCCTGCTTCCAGACTTCGGCGTCCACTCCTGGAGCCGGCAGCTCACGCAGGTGATTCTTGAGGCGGTGGGACTGGGACTGAAGCGACACGAAGGTCATGCCACCCGACAGGAAGCCCCCGACAACGGGGATGGCTTTGGACGCACCCGAAGCAAGCCCATCCTTGGTCACCTGGACACCAATGTACTTCAGGCTATGTTTCATGACCGGGTACCACGAAGTCTTCGTGAGAGCCTGCTTCGCGAATTGCTTTTGGAATGCAGGCATCGCGACCGAGCGCGCAAACGTCGTCAGCGACTGGGCCGCGCCGCCCACACCAAGCATGACGCCAAAGAATACAGCAAGGATACCGATAGTCTCGTCGTCGACCTCGTCCATGTCATTCAGCAAATCACGCCAGCCGTACAGGTAGGCGAGCTTCTGCATGATTCTCAGCGCATGCGCGTAGTACTGCATCAAATCGGCTGGAATCGCCCCCGCCATCAATAGGCCACCGGGAAGCCCCGCCACAAAGGACATCGATGCCGACTTATTCGTTTCGAAGGAGATGATACCGTCGGCGAGCTTGTCGAGGTCAGTCAAGGACACGCCTGCGAGCACCGGGTTCGAGTCGACCGCGCTCGCGATTGCGTCGTCGCTCATGTGGAGTTTGCGGAGCTCCTGACGCAGAAACTTGTCACGGGTGATCCGCACGCCGCGGATACGCACGACCTTCTTGAGGAATTCGATCGCGTACTTTTCGGCCTCCACATTCTGTTCTGCAATCTTTTCTTTCAGGTCTTCGATGCCTTCTGTCGTTTCGTGTGTCGGCTCAGATTCACCACTCGTGTCGGAGACGAATTCTCGACCGTCTTCTTCGAGTTCCCCGTTGACGCCGAGCTCGTCGAGGTTGTCGCTCATCTCGTTCCTTTACACTCCATTGTCGCCTCAGCACGAGGTCTGAATACGCGACAACTATAACCTAGTTTTCCTTCGTGATAGCGCTCACGACACCCCGTCATTGTGCTCAGCTGCGAGGATGTCAGGAACGGACATACCCTGGTCGTATGTGGATCCTCGCTGCCTGCTTGTCAGCCCTGTTCGCGGGGCTGACTGCCGTCCTCGCGAAGGCGGGCGTCGCGTCGACGAGTTCGACGGTCGCGACGGCGCTGCGCACGGTTGTCGTGGCCGCGGGGGCGTGGGGTATGGCGGCGCTGACGGGAACGGCCTCCGGCGTTACCTCTATCGACGGGACCTCTGCGCTGTTCCTAGTGTTGTCCGGGTTGGCGACGGGGGCCTCGTGGCTGTGCTATTTCGCGGCGCTGTCTCGAGGGGACGTGTCCCGCGTGGCGCCGATCGACAAGCTGTCGACGGTCCTGGCGATCATCCTCGCGCTCATCTTGCTGGGCGAGCCGGTGAGTGTGTGGGGCGCGGCCGGGATTATCGCAATCACGGCAGGGACGCTTCTGATGGTGGAACCCGCTGAGCTATCGGGCCTTCCTCGCGCGCTGCGCGGGGGTGGGAGCTGGCTGACGTTCGCTCTTGCGTCCGCTCTGTTTGCCGCGTTGACGTCGATCCTCGGGAAGGTCGGCATTTCTGGGGGTTGATCCGACGCTGGGGACGGCGGTGCGCACGCTGGTGGTGCTGGCGATGGCGTGGGTGATCGTGGGCGTGCAGGGGCGCCTCGGCGAGGTTCGGTCGATCCCCGGCCGCGAGCTGCCGTTTATCGTCGCGTCGGGCGCTGCGACGTGCGCGTCGTGGCTGGCGTACTATCACGCGCTGAAGGATGGACCCGCCTCGGTCGTGGTGCCCATCGATAAGCTGTCGATCCTCGTGACCGTCGCCGTGTCAGCCGTGGCGTTTCACGAGCGTTTCACACCGCGCTACCTGCTCGGCCTCGCCCTCATGTGTGCGGGCACGGTGGCCATGGTGGTCGCCTAGATTCGTGCCTGCTCTGCGTTTTAGTGGCCTTGTTTTTCTTCTGAGGTGTCGGTGTTGTTGACGATGAGCTGTCCAAGGGGGAACGGGCCGGTTGTTTCGGTGGTAGTGACCAGGCCGTTAACGGTCTGAGTGTCGCCCGTGAAGGGGTTGGTGGCCGTGCCCGCCCACGTCGTGGTGAGCGTAATGGTGCGCGTGGCCGAAGGGTAGGGACCGTCCAGGAAAGACTTCCACCCGTTCGGCGCTTTGTAGTAGTGGCGGATGAGGGCGGGGTCGGTGTTGGGGTCCATACCTTCTTGCCAGGGCATTCCCGGCGAGGTCGTGGTGAGGTCCGGGGTTCCGTCTCCCCAGCTCCACGTGTAGGACGTGGCCGTCAGAGTGACCGTAATGTCGTGGCCCAACAGCGTAACGGTGTGGTTCTGCGTGGGATGGGTGGCGGCGACAAGCGTGGGAATGTACTTGTTCGTGTACGACACACCTTCAGGCCGCTTGTGAAGGCCCGCGCCGTCGGCGTGGATCGTCGTGGCCGCGTAGTACAGGATCTCGCGTGTGGTTGGAGGCTGACCCGCGTTATTACCGTCCCCCTTCCGCGTAATGTGCGCACACACAAATGGCGCAGATTCGGTCCCATCCGGCAACGTCACTGTGTGCATCGTGCGGCCATCACACTTATCGTCCTCCGCATAGACATGCGCCTCTGCGCTTGCATCAGCAGAATTCGACAAACGGATCGAATCGTCCACGTTGTTGATTTGAGATGCAGGGGGAGCTTCTGCAGGAGCAGCCTGATGTCCCCATTTTTCGTCAGCGCTTACTTTTATCCCGCCATTCCCATCTGCTTCTACCATCTGGTCCCAGTCATGGGAAGTCTCATCCCAGTCATTTGCCGCTGCAACAGACACCTGGCTCCAAACAACACAGATAGCTACAAGAAACACGAGTATTGAACGGCGACCAATACGTCTAGCGTTCATCGGCTTCTGCCCTTCCCTGCGTTTCAACCCAGCGGTTCTCTTGCCATGTCATGAACAGGGAAATCGTGGATTGGTATTCCTCATTACGTACTGCGATTCGCGTACCCGAGCACTTCGTTCCATCAACAGCAGTAACACTAAACTTGACGCCAATTGTGTTAGGCGGGACATCGGAGCCGTTGGCAGGCACGGGTTCCAGGAGAAAAACATGATCGACAGTGAGTGACTTCCCATAGACCCAGCCATTGGAATAATCGTTATCGATCTTGTTGATCAGCGACTGAGCGAACCCACTCGCATCGTCCGAGAGTGCCGCAAGAGCAGCTGTATCTCCCGTATTCCAGGCGTAAGTCGCAACAGCCAGGTAGTGTTCTGCGGCAGCTTCGGCGCCTCGTTCTGTGTTTTGCTTGGCTTCTTCGGGTAGTTCGGGTTTGGTGTACGTGTCTGCCGCGAACTCGGCGGGGCGCACAAGGACTCCGTCGGGGCCGATTGCATATCCGCCCGACATCGGAGGTTCGCTCGATGCTGACGGCATGGGTGCTGGGCGCACGGTGGGTGTTGCCGCGGTGCTGGGGCGATCATTCCACGAGCTGATACTCGCGCCCAGCGTGTAGGCACCAACAGCTGCCACAGCAACCAGTACGGTGAGCCCGATACCGATGACCCACGGGCGCAGCGCCGCTCGCCTGACTACCAAGGAACGCTTCTTGCGGCGCGGCGTCGAAGCGACGAACGCTTCTTCCTTTTCCTCAGCGACAGAGCGATCAGACAGGGGTGAGATCTCCATGGCGTGTGCCCTCCACGGTGACGAACTACCAGCGCTCCCCCACCATCGGAGGTACGCCCTTCCCCATCAGGGTACGCGCAGAACCGGCACGAAATACCAAGAATGCTGCGCAACCATCACGCAAATCCTCCCACCCGCATTCGCAGAACCGCACGGATGTGCAGACCTGAGCCCGGCCTCGTCGATTCCTGTGGTCATTCATGAGGGAAGCCCGCAGACAGCTGCCGGGCGCGCCCACCAGGCACCTAGGACGTTCCCCTACAGGATCCGATCCAACGCCTCGCGAATCTGCTCACCCTCCCCGGATCCGATCGTGGGCAGGCGCAGGACAGGAACTCCATACGCGGACATGATCGAATCTTTGAGATCGTCACGCTTGAGCTGTTTCTGACTCATGCCATGGAATTCCCAACCGTCCACCTCGATGGCAAGGAGAAGGCGCTTCGTCACGCGTGAGTACACCCCGAAGTCGAGCGCGCTGTCCCGGAACACGAAAGCTCGCTGTTCCTCGTTCAAGCGACGCGTATTTGGCAACGCATCCCGCAGGAACACTTGGGTCTGATAACCAAAGCGCGTATACCTGGGTTCTGCGAGCACATCTCGCAGGCACTGTTCCGCAACATTCTCTGCGGGAGAGCGCCGACGATCAGCCCACTTGACCCGTGAATACCGCTCAAGGGACTCACTGTAGGCGTTGTAGAGGACGTCGAAAATGGACACTATGTCCGACTGGACGATCGCACTCGGATCGTACATCTCGATGTAATCGAGCAAGGCTCTCACATTTCGGCTGAGCCGGACGCCACCATGGGTGGTCACCACAACGAAGCGGTCTTTGGCGCGCGACACAATCACATTCGTCAAGGCATCCGCGTCGTAGAAGTCTTGCGCGGCCGACCGGTCGTTGGCATTGAGGACCGTGGACAGGATGATTGTTCCTGCACCGCGCCCCTGAAATTTGTGCGCGGTCTCCGCCAGCCACCGGGGATGAGCCCCATCGCCGAGGTCGCTACGAATCTGCTTGCTCAGGTTCGTGGCCTGCGCCCGAAAGGGAGTCACGACACCCAACACGAAGTCGCCCGACTCGTCTGCCCCCTCGAGCTCGACGCCGTCCCGGATGCTGCGCATATCCTCAAGGTCGGTGACGATGTCAATTTCCCGCTGCGAGAAGAATCCACTCCCACTCGGCGGGCGTCGCGCGTGGTTTCCGGGCGCAGCATAGATGATCGCGAGCGGATCGGGGGCATCATCGGCAGGGATGCGCATCGGAATGAGCTCGCCACCGTAGTACATGCGGTTACAGAACTCAATGATCGCGGGGTGGCACCGGTAGTGTTCCTTGAGCAGAGTGCTCGGCACTTGCGCCGCCTCCGGCATCATCTTGACAGCGTCGAGCAACGACAGCGAACGGACATCGAAGCGCGGCGCGGGCGGCTCCTGCTTACTCTCATCCCACCCCTGGAAGATCGGGCCGAGCTGTTTGTCATCACCAACGATGACAGCGTTACGGGCCTTGCTCAGCGCTGCTATACCCTCCGGGATCAGGACCTGTGAGGATTCGTCGATAATGATCCAGTCGAGCAGCACTTCATCGGCCAGGTTGTTCCGAATCGAAAAACACGTGGATGCGACAACCGGGTAGGTGCGCAGCAGGATATCCGTCTGCCGCTTAAGGCGCTCGGTTGGGCTGAGGCGGCTCGGCCGACTGCGCGCGAATCGGCCGAGCAGGGCGGCATCGAGGACCTCGCGGGAGTGGCGGCGATACTGCGCGCTCACGTCGACGAGGCCGTGGCGTGCAGCGCGGGCCTCGGCTTGCTCGATGCGGTCGGATAGTTCTTGCTCGTGGGCCCGGTAGAAGGCGAGCTGGAGCGCCGACTGGACGTGCGGGTCTCCCAGGTCAATGCCCTTCAAGGAGCCGTAACAAAGTAGCGACGCACCCGCTCGATGAAGCCCCGAGGACCACGCCCCACCCTCGGCGCGCAGCGAGCGAGGGCAAGCAGGTCACCGATGACCCCAGAGCGACGCCTCGAGATAGCCAGATGAGAAATGTCCGCAATCGGGCGGCGGCTCTCCTGTACCTTCTCCTCAAAAAGGCACCGCTCACGCTGAGCCGCCGTCAGCTGCGCGCGGATCTTCGGAATGTCTCGCGCATCCTCCCACAGAGCGACGAGGTGCTCTTCTTCGGCCCGCAGCACGGCATCGTCGACTCCTGCGGGGGAACCCGACGACGCAGCGGACGCCTTGCGAGCCCACGCTTCGCGCCTCTGTTCAAGAACACCCTCGCGCTGGTGGAATTCCTTGACGCGCTGCGCTTTCCCCAGGTTGGCGACGAGGAAGCCATAGCCCTCCTCCGTCAGCTTATCAACGACGTTATCCACCGCAGAGTTCGCCCCCGCGACGACACCGACGGTCTGCCCCTGCGCAATCAGGGACGCGATGAGATTGAGGATCGTCTGCGTTTTACCCGTGCCGGGAGGCCCGTCGATGATGGACAGTTGGTGTGTGAGCGCGGCTCGAATCGCGTTGCGCTGATCGATATTGGAGGGGAAGGGCATGATCAGTCGATCGCTCGCGCCCGTCTTCGTGGAGGACGTACCGGCGAGGAACGCTTCCAGGGCGGAACGGCGCGGCGCCTGAGGGAGCCATTCCCACACATTCGCGAGGATCGCCTCGGGCAGCATCTTCTCACCGCTCACCCAGCGGGGATATTGGGCTGTCGTGTCGAGCGTGGCCCCGGCTCGTCGAGCCTGCGCGCGCACTTCCTCGCGGACGTAGTTGAGGGTGGCGGCGTTGTGCCGATCCTCCACGGTCGCATACGTCACCCTCACCTCGTCGTGTCCGTAGCGGCGCAGTTTGAGCGTGCCGTCAGCCGTGCGGCATGCCAGCGTATAACGGGGATTGCGGGGATGGTCTGCTCGGCGGAGCGTCCAGATGATTTCAACGTTGGTTCGGCGCTTGCCGCCGATCCGAACCTCATCGAGTGCGTCGACTGTTCGACGCTCGACCTGGTCGTAGAGGCGCACCCTCTCCTCGCCGTATGGAAACTCTTTGCCACTGGTGATGTAGGTGACGACGATGCGGTTTCCGTCGCGGCGAGCCTTCGCAACTCTCCAGGTCTCGTCCTGCCAGGTCAGCGTTTCTTTATCGCGAATCAGTACGTGCATAGTGCGCGGATCGACGGACTCCATACCACTCTCCCGTGAGTTTTACACCCAGGATAGGCGAGTTATCAGGCCAGCGGTAGGTTGTTGAACACCCACGTTGAGCCGGACCGGACGCAGATGTGCATGGCCCGCTTTAGAGTGCTGGCATGGGTATATCGCTTGTTTTTCTCCTCATCGGTCTAGTAGTTGGCGCGCTCCTCGGGTACGCGGGCGCGGTGGCGCGCCGAGCGTCGACGCCTGATGAGGCAGGCACGCTGCGCGCGGAGGTCGCCCGCTGGCAGGCGCGCGCGGAGGAGCTGTCCCGGCGGATCGATTCCGCCGAGGCCCGCTCACAGGGCGACGCTTCCGTCCTGCAGGCGCTCGCACCCGTCCGAGCGCAGTTGGAGCAGATGACACAGCGGGTTGATCAAATGGAGCAGATTCGCGCCCGTCAGCACGGCGCCCTCGCCGAGCAGCTGCGCGAATCCGCGAGGCGTGAGACCGAGCTGGCCCGCACGACCGCCTCCCTGGAGGGAGCTCTGCGGTCGCGTAGCGCACGCGGCACGTGGGGCGAAGTCGAGCTTGCCCGCATCCTAGAGGCTTCCGGAATGCTGCCGCACGTGGACTTCGCGGAACAGCGTTCGATTGGCTCACTCACTCAGGGACGAGGCCGGGGCGGGGTCACATCATCGGGCACCCTCGGCCGTCCCGACGTCACGATTCACCTGCCCGGGCAGGGGTTCCTCGCGCTCGACGCGAAGGCCCCCATGGACGCATACCTGCGGGCGTGCGCCATTGAAGAGAGCGGAGAAGACGCCGAATCTCGACGCCGTGCTGAGCTGTCGGCACACGCGAAAAGCGCTGCGCTCTCACATCGACGCGCTGGCTGGACGCGACTATGCGCAGTCACTGGGCGCGTCACCCGAGCTGGTCATCTTATTTGTCCCATCCGAGGCCGCGCTGTCGGCGGCCCTGCACGCTGATGCATCGCTCCTGGACGACGCGATGGACCGTGGCGTCGCCCTATGCTCCCCCGTCACGCTACTGGCAGTGGCACGCACGTGCGCGACCGCGTGGGCTCGGACATCGATTAACGAACAGGCAGACCAAGTCATCACACTCGGCCGCGAGCTATACGAGCGCCTCGGCGTCGTCGCCGGCCACATGGAAAACCTCGGCAAACACCTCGCCAAAACCGTGGACTTTTACAACAAGACCGTATCGTCTATGGAGAGCCGCCTCCTGACCAGCGCACGGTCCGTGAGTGCACTCGAGGGGGCGTCGAAAAAGACCTTGGCGGTCACGCCCATCGACCCGGACGCTGCCCAGGTTCGTGCTTTCACGAAGCCGGAGTTGACGGACCAGTAAGCGTGTCGACGATCCCATCCAACTGCGCGCGAATCTCCACGAAGGGACGGTCCAGGTCGAGAGTCGTCGCGCTAATGCGGTTACCGCTCATGCGGTAGGTAGCGTCGGGTTGGATGTCCTCGTCGGTGGCGGCGTAGAGGAGCATGCCCGAAACCTCAGTATCCTCCCCCGCGCAGTCGAAGGCGATCTGCTTGTTCTTCACGTACGCGAAAATCTGATACAGGTTTCCCGAATGCACAGTCCTCTTGTCGAAGTTGCTCTGCATCGTGGACGCGTAGTACTTCGCGTCAATGATGAGCACGCGCCGCGACGGCTACGGTCGTCGGTGACGCATGGCGG
>CAKMQM010000076.1:0-9728 GCA_927911615.1 uncultured Xylanimonas sp. | reverse complement strand
CATTTAATGTCAACTCGACACAAATAGGCTAGGCTTGCACCATGACTTCACCCCTGACCATTCCCGTCGCGGTCGACATCGTCGCCCTGACGGTCATCGATCACACGCTCCACGCGCTCGTCGTGCGGCGCGGTATTGAGCCTTTCAAGGACCACCTGGCACTCCCCGGTGGCTTCCTGCGCGAGGGCGAACAGACGGAGGAGGCCGCAGCACGCGAACTCGAGGAGGAAACCGGCGTCACTCCGCCGGGACACCTCGAACAGCTGCGTTCCTACGGACCGGAAGGCCGCGACCCACGCGGACCGATTCTCTCCGTCGCCTACCTCCTCCTCGCCCCCTCGTTTTCGCCCACCCAGGCAGGAGGCGATGCCGCGGGAGCCCTGTGGCATCCCGTCGACGCTCTCCTTGCGCCCACCTCACCCCTCGCCTTCGACCACGCGAGAATCCTCGCGGACGGCGTGGAGCGCGCCCGCTCCAAGATCGAATACTCCCCTCTGGCCACATCCTTCTGCGGCCCCGAGTTCACGATTACACAGCTGCGCACCACGTACGAAGCCATCTGGGGATCAGCGCTCGACCCGCGCAATTTTCATCGAAAAGCAACAAAAACCGCGTCATTCATCGAACCAACGGGCGGCACGGTGCGCGAGGGCGCCGGACGCCCAGCAGCCCTCTACCGCCTCGTCCCCGGCGTCGACGACACGGCCTTCGTCCTCGACCCACCCCTGCGCCGCCCACCCGTCCCAGCCCCGGCCTCGTCAATGAAGAGCGCGAGCGCGCCGAGTGCGACAGAATAGCCTAGTACCAAGGAGAACCATGAACTTCCATTCCCTCTACGATCAGGGCTTTGCGCGCGTTGCCGCCGTGACCCTGCCCGTGCACCCCGCGCGCCCGTTCGAGAATGCGCGCGAGATCATCGACGCAGCCCGCGAGCTCGATACGCGCGGCGTCGCGATGGGCGTTTTCCCCGAACTGTGCGTGTCCGGCTACGCCATCGACGACCTTTTCTTGCAGGACGTGCTGCTCGATAACGTCGAAAAGGCCCTCGCACAAATCGTCGAGGCCAGCGCCGACCTGCTGCCCCTCCTCGTCGTGGCGCGCCCTGCGCAAGGACAACGCCCTGTACAACTGCGCCGTCGCCATCCACCGCGGCCGCGTGCTGGCGATCGTCCCCAAGTCCCACCTGCCCAACTACCGCGAGTTCTACGAGAAGCGCCACTTCGTCACCATGCCCCCGCGCGCCTGCGAGCGCATCGAGGTGCCGTGGGGCGGCGTCGAGGAATTCAGCGGCGGCCCCGTGTGGGTTCCCTTCGGCCAGGTCCTCCTGTCCGCCGACGACGTGCCCGGCCTGACGGTCGGCATCGAAGTCTGCGAGGACATGTGGGTCCCCGTCACCCCGTCGACGGAGCTGGCGCTCGCGGGTGCGACCGTCCTGGCCAACCTGTCAGCTTCCCCCATCACCGTGGGACGCGGCGCCGACCGCGAGCTCATGGTGCGCTCAATCTCCTCGCGCTGCTGCGCGGCCTACGTGTACACGGCCGCCGGCATCGGCGAGTCCAGCACGGACCTCGCCTGGGACGGCGAAACCATGATTTACGAGGCCGGTGACCGCCTGGCCATCGGCGAACGCTTCCAGGAGGGCACCCACATCACGATCGCCGACGTGGACCTGGAGCGCCTGCGCACCGAGCGCAAGCGCCAGAACTCGTTCACGGACAACGCACAGCGCTACTTCACGGGCGACGAGCGCATGGCCCCACAGGAGGTCGAGTTCACGCTCGACCCGCCGCGCACCGACCTGGGCCTGGAGCGAGCAGTCAACCGCTTCCCCTTCGTCCCCAACGATCCCACGCGCCTGGAGCAGGACTGCTACGAGGCCTACAACATTCAGGTGGCCGGCCTGGTCCAGCGCCTGCGCGCGATCGGCAACCCGAAGATCGTCATCGGCGTCTCGGGCGGCCTGGATTCCACGCACGCACTGGTCGTGGCCGCGCACGCAATGGACCTGCTGGACCGTCCGCGCACGGACATCCTGTGCTACACGCTGCCCGGCTTCGCCACCTCCGAGCGCACGAAGAAGAACGCGACCCTGCTGTGCCAGTACCTGGGCACGTCCTTCCAGGAGATCGACATCCGTCCGGCTGCCACGCAGATGCTGGCTGACATCGGCCACCCCTACGGCGAGGGCGAAGCCACCTACGACGTGACCTTCGAGAACGTCCAGGCAGGCCTGCGCACCGACTACCTGTTCCGCCTGGCCAACCACCTGGGCGGCATCGTGCTGGGTACGGGCGATCTGTCCGAGCTGGCGCTCGGCTGGTGCACGTACGGCGTGGGGGATCAGATGAGCCACTACGCGGTCAACACGGGCGTGCCGAAGACCCTCATGCAGCACCTGATCCGCTGGGTCGTGGCCTCCAAGCAGTTCGACGACCGCGTCGGCGAGGTCCTCCTATCGATCCTGCACACGGAGATCTCCCCCGAGCTGATTCCCGCCAAGCCGGGCGAGAAGATGCAGTCCACGCAGGACAAGATCGGCCCCTACAACCTGCAGGATTTCACGCTGTACCACGTGCTGCGTCGCGGCGCGCGCCCCTCGAAGATCGCGTTCCTGGCGGAGAAGGCCTGGTCGGACGCCTCGGTCGGCTCCTGGCCGGTCGGCTTCCCCGAGGAGGACAAGGTCGCGTACTCGCTCGAGGAGATCGTCAAGTGGGAACGCCTGTTCCTGTGGCGTTTCTTCAGCCAGCAGTTCAAGCGCAGTGCGCTGCCCAACGGCCCGAAGGTCATGGCGGGCGGCTCACTGTCCCCGCGCGGTGATTGGCGCATGCCCTCGGACGTGTCGGGCGCGGATTGGGTCGCCGAACTCGACGAGGCCGTGAAGGGCCTGGTCGACTAACCTGACAGACGCTCGGCAAGCCGAGCTGCCCTCTGAGGGGCGGTGCTCACGCGAGCACCGCCCCTCGGCATACGCGCAGCGGTTATTTCCGGGCCTCATCAGGCCATACACCCCCGCACCTCGCCCTCGGAACTATGCAGGTTTTCACACCGCCTCTGCCTTCGCGGCGACGAGGCCGGGGCCGGGTAGAATGGGCGCGCGGCCCTTCGTGAAACGGCCGTGAAACGCTTATTTTTCGAGGGGTTCCCGTGCACGTCGGACTGATCGCCGCCTTCCTGATTCTCGCCATCGCTCTCATCGCGGGTGGCCTTTATCTGTTCGCGTCGGGCCTGACCGCGCGCGCCGGCGTGTGCCAACCTCCCCTGGGGCTGCGCCTTCAGGGCGTCGAGCCCGGCTCGCAGGAATGGGAGCGCGCGCACCGCGCCGCCTGGCCCATCCTCTTCGGCGGCGGCGTCCTGGGCACCGCCCACGGCATCGCCCTGGCTGCCACCACCCTCATGGACGCGCGCATCTCCGTGCCCATCGTCTTCATCGTCTCAGGGCTCATCGTCGAGGCCGGCCTCTGGCTGGTCGCAAAGGGCGCCGGCAAGGCGTCGCTGACGTAACCCTCCGTGGGGCGCCGATGCCCCGACCGCCCCGCGCGGATACGACAAACGGGCCCCGGCCTCGTGCATCACCTCACGAGGACGGGGCCCGCCGCACAGCGTCGGTCGTCAGGCCTTGGGGCGCTCGCGGCGATCCAGCATGTACAGGGCCAGCTTCGAGGGCTCGAGCGCGCGCACGGCGTGCGGCAGGCGCGTGCCGAAGTGGATGACGTCTCCGGGCTTCAGGACGACGGTGCGTCCGTCGGCCTCGATCTCGAGGGCGCCCTCAAGGGTGTGCAGGATGACGGGCATCGCGGCGGTGTGCTCGCTGAGGATCTCGTCCTTATCGAAGCTGAAGAGGACCAGGCGCACGCCCTCTGCGTGCATGACGGTGCGCGACACCGTGGCTTCCTCGTTGATCTGGATCATCGAGGCGATGTCCTGCAGGTCCGTCATGATGGGCGTGGGGACCTCGGTGTTCGATTCGGGCGACAGGCTCATTGGCTCTCCTTGGGTTTGCGCGCGACGATGGCGACGCCGCACAGGTGTCGATCATATTTCTTAAACGTGCGCGCCATGGTCGTGACGCGTTCACGCAGGTCTTTGTCCCGGGCGACGTTGCGCATGATGCGCAGGGCTCCGAGCACGCCCTCGTCGGCGACCATGCGGCCGGGCTTGAGGAGGGCCATCGGGGCCGTGCGTGTTTCTTCCACGACGAGTCCGACCTCTTCGAGCGCACGCCTCCAGTCGGCGACCGTGAGGGGCCGGGCGTTGACGTTGATGGCGCGTGCCAGCGCGCGGCGAATCTCGGTGGCGGGTTCTTCCGCGATCGTGTCGGGACGCATTGCCAGCTCGTGGATGACGTAGCGGCCGCCGGGGCGCAGGATGCGCGCGGCCTCTCCCATGATGGCTCGCTTGGCTTTCTCTCCCTGCATGGAGAGCATGGCTTCGCCGACGACGACGTCCGCGCTTTCATCCGGCAGGCCGGTCTCGGCGGCATCAGCATTCACGCAGCGCCCCACTCCCGAGGCGATGGCATCCACGCGCGCAGAGGCGTTTGGATCGCGCTCCACGCCGACGTAGGAGGCGGGGCCTACGTCAATAATCGCCGAGGCCGTGACGCCCAGGCCGGGCGCGAATTCGACGACGTCCGAGCCGGGCAACACGGCACGCTTGAGCGCCCACGTGCTGAGGGCGAGGCCGCCGGGGGCGCAGCACCGTCTTTCCGGCGCGTGCAAGGACCCAGTGGCCGGGCGCCTTCTCGACGGGCCGGTCGGCGAAGGGAAGGGTCTCCGCCAGCGATTCACTGTGAGTTGCCATATACGCAAGTATAGCGTTATCTATTTCTTCATGCAGGGCTATACCCACAGAAAATGCGCCGACGGAGTCCCGATTCACCTCTACAGGCCGATAATCTCGGCGAAAGCAGCCTTAATTGCGTCGAGACGCTCGCGCGCCTGCTCCCAGGGCAGCGGCTCCCCCTCGGCGACCGGCAGGATCACCTCGAGGTAGCACTTGAGCTTTGGCTCGGTGCCCGAGGGGCGCGCGATGACGCGGTCCCCCGCCTCGGTGAGCACGAGAATGCCGTCCGTGGGCGGCAGGCCGCGGTACCCCTGCGACAGGTCCGAGACCTCGACGACGGGAGAACCAGCCAGGACACTCGGCGGCTGGGCACGCAGACGCGCCATACCGCTGGCGATCTGCTCGATCTCCTCGACGCGGAAGGTCAGCGGCGAGCTCACGTGCAGGCCGTGCAGACGCGCCAGGCGCTCCAGCTCGTCCCACACGCTGCGCCCCTGCGCCTTGAGGGTGGCCACCAGGGACGCGGCGACGACCGAGGTCGCAATGCCGTCCTTGTCGCGCACGTGGGCGGGGTCGGGACAAAAGCCGATGGCCTCCTCGTAGCCGAAGCCGAGGCCGGGGGCCCGGGCGATCCACTTGAAGCCGGTGAGCGTCGTGTGGTGCTCGAGGCCATGCGCGTGAGCGATACGCGAGAGCAGACGCGAAGACACGATCGAGTTCGCGAGCGAGCCCGTCATGCCGCGCGAGGCCAGGAACTCACCCAGCAGCGAGCCGATCTGGTCGCCGCTGAGCGGACTCCATCCCGTCTCCGAGGTGGGGTCGGGCACCGCGAGCGCGCAGCGGTCCGCGTCGGGGTCGACCGCGATGATGAGGTCGGCCCCCTGCTCGCGCGCCTGCTCGATCGCCATGTCGAGGGCGCCGGCCTCTTCGGGATTGGGGAAGGGCACGGTCGGGAAGTCCGGATCGGGATCGGCCTGCGCCGCCACGAGGGAGACGTTAGAGAAACCGGCCTCGGCCAGGACGCGCGAGGTGATCGCGGCGCCCACGCCGTGCATGGCGGTCAGGACGATGCGCAGGTCCTCACGGGCTGAGGCCTCGCCCGAGGCCAGGGCGGACGCGCAGGCCACGTATTCCTCACGCGGGTCCACGGCCTCGATCAGGTCGTCGTTCATCGGGACCTCATCCGCGGGCGGCGCGGCCTCGATGGCCGCCGCGATCTCCGCATCGAAGGGCGGGACGATCTGGACGCCGCGCCCGTCGCCCTGCGCGACGGTGCCGCCCAGGTAGACCTTGTAGCCGTTGTCCGGGGCGGGGTTGTGGGAGGCGGTCACCATGACGCCCGCGTCCGCGTCGAAGTGCAGCATCGAGAAGGAGGTGAGCGGGGTCGGGTTGGCCTGGGGCAGCGCGAGGACGCGCACCCCTGCGGCGGAGGCAACACGGCAGGCAGCCGTGGCGAATTCGGAGGACCCGTAGCGGGCGTCGCAGCCGACCACCAGCGTGGGAGTGCCGGTCGCGTGGCGCTTGACGACTTCGCACAGCCCCGCGGTCGCGCGGATGACGACCGCGAGGTTCATGCGGGACTCGCCCGGACCCACGACGCCTCGCAGGCCGGCGGTGCCGAACTGGAGGGGGCCGTTCATGGCCGCACCCACGCGGGCCGCAGCCTCCTCGTCGCCGCGCTCCGCAGCCTCAATGTCGGCGCTCAGGGCCGAGGCCGTGGCGGGATCCGGGTCGTGGCTCGCCCACTGGCGGGCGCGCTCGAGCAGCTCCATCGTCTCAGTCCTCCAGTCCTGCCAGGATGGCGTTGGTTGCGGACACTCCCAGGCGGGAGGCTCCGGCCTCGATCATGGCCAGGGCGGTCTGCGCGTCTCGGATACCGCCCGAGGCCTTGACCCCCAGGGCGTCGCCGACCGTGGCTCGCATGAGCGCGACCGCGTGGGTCGAGGCGCCGCCCGCGGGGTGGAAGCCCGTCGAGGTCTTGACGAAGTCCGCGCCCGCGGCCACCGAGGCGGTGCAGGCGGCGACGATCTCGTCATCCGTCAGCGCGGCGGACTCGATGATGACCTTGAGGATGCGCGGGGCGGGGACGACGCGACGCACGGCCGCGATCTCCTCCTCGAGCTCGGGGAGGCGCGCGTCCTTGACCAGCTCGATGTTGATGACCATGTCGATCTCGTCCGCGCCGTCGGCGACGGCCTGGGCGGCCTCGAAGGCCTTGACCTGGGGCTTGACCGCGCCCGAGGGGAAGCCGACCACGCAGGCGACCTTCAGGCCCTCGGGAACATCGAGGGGCAGCATCGAGGGGGACACGCACACCGAGAAGGTGCCGGCCGCGGCGCCCTCCTCGACGATCCGGGCCACGTCCGCCTTGGTTGCCTCGGGCTTGAGGATCGTGTGGTCAATCATCGCGGCCACATCACGCTTGTTCATGGAACTACTTTCTTGTCGCATCACAGCTGGGCCAGGGGCAGGGCCAGCTCCATCATGGTGGTAAAGGACGTCTGACGCGCCTGGGCGTCGGTGGCCTCGCCCGTCACCAGGGAGTCCGAGACGGTGAAGATACCCACGGCCTCAACGCCCGCGTGGGCGGCGGTGGCGTACAGGCCCGCGGACTCCATCTCGACCGCGAGTACGCCCATGCGCTGCCAGGCCTCGTTGAAGGTCGGGTTCGCGTTGTAGAACGTGTCGGAGGAGAGGATGTTGCCGACGTGGATCGGCACGTCGGCCTCGCGGGCGCGACGCACGACGTCCTCGATGAGGCGGAAGGAGCCGATCGGCGCGTAGGAACCGGGGATCTGGTACTGATCCAGGAACGCCGAGTTCGAGCACGCGGCCTGGGCGACCACGACGTCATACAGGTTGACGTCCGGCTGCAGGGCACCGCACGTGCCCACGCGCACGAGGCGCGTGCAGCCAAACTCGTGGATTAGCTCGTGGGCGTACAGCGAGATCGAGGGGATACCCATGCCCGACCCCATGACGGACACCGGGGTGCCGCGGTACGTGCCGGTGTAGCCCAGCATGTTGCGCACGGCGTTGAACTGCTGGGCGTCCTCCAGGTAGGTCTCGGCGATGAACTTCGCGCGCAGCGGGTCTCCGGGCAGGAGGATCGTCGGCGCGATGGGGGCGGTGGGGTTGATGTGCGGTGTCGAGCGCATGTGTCCTCCTGTAGTGTCGAGGAGCCCGGGGCTCCGTCGAGGCTTCTTTACCCTTGTCGCAAGGCTATGCCGTGCAATTGAAATGTGTCAACGAGTGGTTTGACAAATGTTCTCATCCGCCCGGGGTGCGCTCACGGCACCCCGCGCGGGGTTGCCCCGCGCGGCCGTTCCAGCAGCGCGAGGGCCAGGTCCTGGTCGACCACCAGGTGCGTGGCCAACCCCATGTGCAGCGCCGTGTCCAGCGCCTCCGCTTTCACACGCCCGCCGGCAACGAGCACCCGCACGGGGCGAGCGCGCAGCTCCTCGAGCGTGATGCCGACCGTCCTGCGGTCGACCGATGCCAGGGCGACGCCGCCCTCGCGCGTGAAAAATCGCGAACACGCGTCCCCGACCGCGTCGCGCAGGAGCGCCTCCACCTCGTCGTCCTCGAGCTGGCCAAGGTTGAGCGAGAGGGCCTCGCGACCCAGGGAACCGACGGTAAACACCGCCACGTCCACGCCGCGCCCCTCCTCCAGGATCCGCTCGATCGCCCGGTCACGGCGCACGATCGAGAGCATCGCCGTGTCCTGGAAAATAACGGGTAGCGGCAGGTAACGGGGCTCCGCACCAAAGGCCTCGCAGAAGGAACGCATGATCTCAAAATCGTGCGTCGCCCTCTCGGAAAACGACGCCCCGCCCTTGAGCTGGACGACGCGCACGCCCACGCGAGGGGCGCGGGTCAGGTGGGCCGCGAGCGCACTCATCGTGCGCCCCCAGGAAATCCCCACGCTCATGCCGTCGCGCACGAGCTGTGTGACGACATCGGCACCGACGCGGCCAACCTGCTCGATGGCCTCGTCCTCAGTCGCGCCCGCGCCATGGGCGACGCGAGCGCAGGCCAGGTCGAAGCGCCTCTCCAGCCGCAGCGCAATCTCCGAGGCATCCTCGCGCGGATCGTGAATCTCGATGGTGACGAAGCCGCGCTCGCGGCCATGCGCGAGGAGTTTGGCGACCGTGGGGCGCGACAGGCCCATGCGGGTGGCGACCTCGGCCTGGCTGAGGCCCTGCTGGTAGTAGAGCTTGACCGCCTCGATCGACTGTTCGTCGCGCCGTTCCACGATTCCTCCTCCCTGTTCGCTCGCGCCGCTGCGCCGTTAGGACACCGTCTCCAAGACGACGCTGCGCGGCTCGGGGGTGACCCCGTCGGCGATCTCGATGGCGCCGGAGAGGGACTCCAGGGCGCGCTCGATGCGCCACTCGTCGTCGGTGTGGAGCGTGAGCAGGGGTTGACCCGCCTCGACGCGCTCGCCCGGCTTGGCGTGGATCTCGATGCCGGCGCCCGCCTGCACGGGATCCTCCTTGACGGCGCGGCCAGCGCCCAGCCTCCACGAGGCCACGCCCACGGACAGGGCGTCCATGCCCACGACGGTTCCCCCTGCCTCGGCGAGGACCTGGTGGGTGTGAGCGGCGCGCGGCAGCGGCGCGTCCGGGTCTCCGCCCTGCTCGCGGATCATCGCGCGCCAGCGGTCCATCGCGCGCCCATCCGCCAGCGCGGCCTCCACGTCGGCGTCGCGCACCCCCGCGAGGTCGAGCATGTTGCGCGCGAGCTCGCAGGTCAGCTCGACGACGTCGGCGGGCCCGCCTCCGGCGAGGACCTCAACGGATTCCTCCACCTCGAGGGCGTTGCCGATCTTGCGCCCCAGCGGCACGGACATGTCGGTGAGGAGGCGCGCGTGGCGACCCCGCGTCGCGTCCAAGGTCGACCATCGTGCGGCGAGCTCGCGCGCAGCATCCAGGTCCTTCATGAAG
>CAKMQM010000075.1:0-4338 GCA_927911615.1 uncultured Xylanimonas sp. | reverse complement strand
GGGTCTGTTCGAGGCGCGTGTCGATGGTCCACGCATCCCGCGTGATCATCGCCGCTAGGACGCGGTCGTACTCCGCTTCGTCGCGCGGAGAGGGGTCCCGGGCGAGGTGCTCGGTGAGGAAGTCGAAGCGCGCCGCCGCTCGCGGGTGCCCGACGTGGCGGCATCGATGAGGTCTGCGACGGTGCGGGACTCCCTGTCCCCCGCGAGCGGAGGATGAGACGCCAGAGGGACTCCCGGTGCTGACCAGGTGGCCGCGGGCCGATGAATTGGGGGAACTAGCTGGGTCGCGGAGAGTGTTGGACCGGCGATCGTTCCGGAGTCCGGCTGGAGTTGGCCCGCTGCAAGGGCCAGCAGCGTTGACTTGCCGATCCCGTTCGGGCCAACGACGACGAGGCGGTCGGCGGGCCCACACGTGAAGGAGACGTTAGTGAGGACGGGCAGCGTGCCGTAGGAAAAGAAGACGTGGGAAAAGACAATCGTGGACATAATGCACCTTGGGGAGGAGGGGCAGGGAGGCATTATGTCAAGAGTCCATGGGGACATTATATCGGCAACGGCGCGCAGGTGCGGCAGTTCTGCACAGAAATGGGGG
The DNA here is from genome assembly GCA_927911615.1 of uncultured Xylanimonas sp. Taxonomy (GTDB): domain Bacteria; phylum Actinomycetota; class Actinomycetes; order Actinomycetales; family Actinomycetaceae; genus Pauljensenia. Next base: position 3,746 of record CAKMQM010000075.1, on the reverse strand, counting down.
CGTCCTCCCGGGGCTGTCTGACAAGACTAACGGCTTGCCGACGGACGACAGGAGCATGCGGGAGGGTGCCCGGACAAAATACTCCCCCCGCGAGCCCTTGTTGGGGCCTGCGGGGGAGGAACGGTGACTACTGAGAGATCCTCAGAACAGCAGCGGCGCGAAGCCAGCCACCGGGGCGAGGAACGCGGCGCCACCCAGCAGAGCGGCCTTGATGTAGGGGAAGGCGACGAAGGCCGCGATGATGAGGACCACGAGCAGCGCCATGAGGATGAGGTTGTTGCGCTGGCGCTTGTACTGCTCGGGCGTGAGCTCCTCCTTCTTGCGGATGAGCGGGGCCTCGCCGTGGACGGAACCGGTGTTGCCGCCGGGCTTTGCGCCCTCGTTCTCGGTCGGGAAGTGCTGGTCGGACATCGTGGTCTCCTACTGGGTGTTTGAGGGGATCAATTGACGATCGGCTTGCCGCCGATGGACAGGGGGGCGCGACTGCGCGTCTGGGAATCAAGATCCTTCTCCCACGCAGACGCGGCGTGCCAGCTCGAGGGCTGCAGCAGACGCAGTGCGCCCATGTCGGCGAGCGCGTCGAGCAGGAGGAAGCGGGGCGTCGGGTAGGGGGCGTCCCACGGGATCGCCGTCCACAGGCCGTTCTTTCCGACGAGGAACTCGCCGCGGTTGCGGTCGTGCAGGTCGTTGGCCGCGGTCTGCGCGTCCCCCTCCGCGGCCCAGAGCCAGCGGGTCGTGCGGAAGGCCTCCCAGGCCTCGTCCCACGACGAATAGGAGTGCTGCAGCGCCCGGTTGATCAGCGCGAGGGTATCCCAGGCCTCGTCCTCGCTCAGCCAGCCCTGGCCCGCGCCCGCGCGCGTCAGGTTCGCCGCACGAAAGAAATCCCACGCGGCGAAATCGAGGTCCTGGATGCCGCGGTCGTTCGCCAAAAAACGGCGGATACGCCAGCGGCTCTCCCAATCCTCCATGGAGGAGTCAGCGGTCTTGCTCAGGCGCGCGATCTCGGACTCCGCCCAGGACTTCTTGTGGCATCGTTCGCGCAGGGCAGCGAAATCCTCGCGGTGCCCCGCGCGCAGGAGCGAATAAATCTGGCGGATCAGGCTCTCGCGATCGGTGATACCCCAGTCGCGGTTGAGCATGCCCTTCATTCCGGCGGGATCCGATAGCTTCAGCTGGTTAACGGTCTCGTCGTTGCACAGCGCGTACACCATGGCCGGAGCCAGCAGGCGAGCCTGCGGATCGGCGGCCATGTCCTCGCGCTTGCCGCGCAGCTTCGGGGTGTGGTGCTCGTTGAGCTTGTTCCAGTCCTTCTCCTTGCCGGCCTTGCGTACGTCACGCGGCGCGGGAACGGCGCCCTTCGCGCGCGCGACCGCCTGCTTGACGTAGTGATTCAGCAGGAACACGACGACGCACCCGATGGCGAACCACACGGGGAAGGGAATCTCGGACAGGAAACTCGCAATCACGCCCCCGATTCTGCCCGATGAAGCACCCGTCACACAAGCGATGGACACGATGGGGACGAGGCCGGGACGCGTGCGGGGTAAAGGAAACCGCCAGCGCTCGCGGCGCCTCAGTGCGGCAGCGCCGTCTTCACGGGAGCGTAAAGCCCAACCGCGCCTGCGTCTGGCCGTCCAGCTCCAGGTCCCAGGCGGTGGCGTCCTTGCGCTCTGCGCTCGTCAGACAGCGGAGCTTATCCACTTCCATAACCGCGTCCAGCAGGATGAATCTGGGCTCCGGGTAGGGTGCGTCCCAGGGGATCGCGGTCCACAGGCCGTTTTTTCCGACGAGGACTCCCCGCGGTTGCGGTCGTGCAGGTCGTTGGCGGCCTCCTGCGCCTGTCCTTCGGCGGCCCAGAACCACCGGGTGATGCGGAAAGCCTCCCAGGCCTCGTCCCACGAGGAGTAGGTCCGTTGCAGCGCACGAGTGATGACCGAGAGAGTGTCCCATGCCTCGTCCTCGCTCAGCCAGCCGAGGCCAGCGCCGATCCGCGTGAGCATAGCCGCGCGAATGAAGTCCCACGCGTCGAACTGAACGGACTGAATGCCGCGGTCGTTGGCGAGGAGGCGCTCGATTTGCCAGCGCTTTTCCCGCGCCTCCTGAGAGTAAGCGGCACCCTTGTCCACCTGCGCGAGCATGTGATCAACCAGAGCAGGCTTTGCGCACCGACGCCGCAGGAGCCCGTAGGTGTTGCGGTGACCCGCACGCAGCAGCGCATACACGTGGACCAGCAGGTCGCTTCGGTTTGTTATTCCCCAGTCCCGCCTGATCATCTCCGCATCCGCGTCGGGATCCGAGAGCGCGAGTGCATCCACCGGGTTCTTGTGGCACAGCGCGTAGGGTAAGGACGGTGCGAGGAGGCGTGCGTGGGGGCTGGAGGCCAGCTCCTTGCGTGGCCGAGTGAACGTCGGGGTGTGCTGCTCGTTGTGCTTTGCCCAGTCCTTGGCCTTGCCTGCCGCGATCAGGTCAGCGGGGGCGGGAGTGATGCCCTTCGAGCGGTTTTTCGCCTCCGCCACGAGGACGATGGGCAGGCCGATCACCAGGATGATGATCGCGACCAGGGCGGGGGTGGGCAGGCCGGAGATAAACGAGGCGAGCATAGATCCGATTGTGCCCGATCGTGTCGCGCCCAACAAGCCTGCAGTTTCACGGACGAGGCCGGGGCTTCCCCTATGTAATAGGTACCGCCGCGCGGCGCCCCGATGCGTCGCCCGGGCGCGCCCGCGCGCGAGAATCCGCCACTGCCTCGTGAATGTCAAACCCGAGGGGCGTGAGACGCGCGGAAGCGGCCCCGGTATCCAGATGCGGGTGGGACACGGTAAGGTCCATCCCAGATGCCTCGCCGGGTGAACCGCGAGCGAGGGTGCTACAAATACTGGGGAAGCGACGGAAGGGACCGGCAATGTCAGCGACGAAGCTCGTGATCGTGGAGTCTCCTGCGAAGGCAGCCACCATCGAGGGATACCTGGGTCCCGACTACCACGTGACCGCCTCCATCGGCCACATCCGTGACCTCCCGCAGCCCTCCGAGCTGCCCAAGGACATGAAGAAGGGGCCCTTCGGCCGCTTCGCCGTCAACGTGGACGACGGTTTCCAGCCCTACTACGTGGTGAACCCGGACAAGAAGAAAAAGGTCACCGAACTTAAGAAGCTCCTCAAGGAGTGCGACGAGCTCTATCTGGCAACTGATGAGGACCGCGAGGGTGAGGCTATCGCGTGGCACCTCCTGCAGGTCTTGAAGCCGAAGGTTCCCGTGCGTCGCATGGTGTTCCACGAAATTACGAAGGAAGCGATCCAGCGCGCCCTGGAGAACACGCGCGACCTGGACACCGACCTCGTGGACGCGCAGGAGACCCGCCGCATCCTCGACCGCCTCTACGGCTACGAGGTCTCGCCCCTCCTGTGGCGCAAGATCCGCCCGTCCCTGTCTGCGGGCCGCGTGCAGTCGGTGGCCACGCGCCTCGTGGTCGCCCGTGAGCGTGACCGCATGGCGCACGTGAGCGCCAGTACTGGTCGATCGATACGGCATTCACGTCGGCGGGCCAGGCCTTCGGCGCGCGCGTGGCCTCCGTGGACGGCCACTCGATCGCGACCGGCTCCGACTTTTCCGAGAAGGGCGAGCTGAGCGCGAAGGCCGCCAAGGCCGGCGTCCTCCACCTGGACGAGGCCACGGCCCGCTCCTATGCACAGGCGCTGGAGGGCGCCCCGGCCTCGGTCATCGACTCGGTGACCCGCAAGCCCTACCG
>CAKMQM010000074.1:0-7669 GCA_927911615.1 uncultured Xylanimonas sp. | reverse complement strand
AAGCCGCCTTCAAGTGGGCTGCCCAGGCTGGTCGGGATGCGAAGCGCGCGATGCGCGCCTTCTTGTCCGACCTGGCCTCCCTCGGCCTCGACCAGCGCCTCATGGCTCGCCACGGCGCCGATCGCTCGCGCATCGAAAACGATCGTCAGATGCTGGCCGACGCCGTTGAAAAGCGTCGTGAATTCCTGCGACTGACGTCTATCGCTGAGCAGCAAAAGGATGTCACGAACGCCGTCGCGGGTCGTGCGCACGTCGCCTAACACGTCGCGCTGAACAGGGGTAATGGGGCGGAACCGAGTCAACGAGGCGAGATGGGTTTCTCGGCGACTCCCGCTACGCGGTCTGTTGCATGAGAGCGTTCTCACGGCCGTTACATCGCCCCCTCACAGGTGATGCATAGGAACAGCGGGCATGATGGGGGGCGACAGAAAGGAAATAACGTGACTCATGCTGTTTCTATGCGCCCTCGTTCGTGGGCGCTCGTCGCGTGCTCGCTCATCCTCATTGCATTGAGCGTTCGGGCGGCTATCTATGAATTGACGGTCGCCCTCGAGGGTGTCTCGCCTTCTGATGCCTGGCTTGCGGTTGGTGCCTCCACGCTGAGCGCAGTTGTGGGCCTGGTGTTCTTCGCATGGGCCGCTCGCCTCAAGCCCACCGTGCTGTCCTGGTTGGCCGCATTCGGCTGGGGAACCGGTGGCGCGCTCATCTTCGCCGGATACGGCAACACAGTCATCGACTCAGCCGTAGCCGCGAGCAACCTGAGCGATGATGCGGTCGATTTTGTGACGTCCGTGCTCACGGGTCCCATTGTGGAAGAGACGGGTAAGGGAATTGGTGTTCTGGTGCTGATCCTCGCGGCACGAAAGCTGCTCACGCGTCCTGCGCAAGGCGGCGTGCTCGGAGCGCTCGTTGGCCTCGGTTTCGCCTGGGGTGAGGACGTGGGCTACTACGTGAGCGCCCTTGAAAACGGGATGAGCGGACTGTGGGAATCGTTCCTCGTACGTGCCATCCTTGGCGCATACGCGCATGCCATCTTTACCGGCGTATTCGGTTACGCCCTCGCGTGGGCAGTGCTGCGCGCACAGAATGTGCTTGTGGGCCTCCTCGCCGCGGCCGGCGGATTCGTCGGAGCCCTCGCGCTGCACGCCCAGGCTAACGGTGTTGGGTTCCTGGCTCCCGAGGACTCGTGGAACCTGACCTACGGCGCGATTGAGATCCCCGTTCTCGTCGTGAGTGTCGCCCTCCTCGTGTGGGGCTTGCGCCGCCACCGGGCTACCCTGGAGGCATGAGCGCACTCGACTGGCCTGTGGACGCGGACGGCTTTCCCCATCGGGAGGCCGCCCGCGTCCTCCTCTTTGACGACAGCGGACGGGTCCTCTTGGCCAAGGGCCACGACGAAGACCAACCGGAGCGGTTCTGGTGGTTCACGATCGGTGGCGGCATCGAAGAGGGCGAGGACCCGCGCGCCGCAGCCGTGCGTGAGGTCTTCGAAGAAACCGGCATCGAGCTGGCCGCTAACGACCTGGTGGGTCCCGTCCTCTACCGGACCGCCGAGTTCGACTTCCTGGCGGTCACCGCCCGGCAGGACGAGTGGTTTTTCATCGCGCAGGCGCCCTCGACCGCCCTGAGCCGGGATGGATGGACTGACCTGGAACGCTCCGTCATCGACACCAGGCCTGGTGGGACATCGATGAGGCCGCCGCCCAGATCGATGGAGAAATCTACCCCGCGCAGATCCTCGAATACGCGCGCGCCTGGCGCGACGGGTGGGACGGGCACATGATCCGCCTGACAGACACGCGCGAACCCTGACGTGTCCGCCTAGGCGAGGCCGAGGGGAGCGATCGCCAGAGACAGGTCCGGCGTGTTCAGCTGGACCGACACCTGCTCGCGCACGGCGGGCTTTGCGCAGAACGCGATACCGACCCCGGCCTCGTGCATCATGGGGATATCGTTTGCCCCGTCGCCGATCGCAACCGTGCGCTCGAGGGGGACACCGAGGGACGAGGCCCATGAACGCAAGCACTCGACCTTCACCTGGGAGGTCACGATGCGCCCCAGCACGCGGCCCGTTAACACGCCGCCGGCGACCTCGAGGCGGTTCGCCGCGTAGAAATCGATGTCGAGGGAGGCCGCCAGGGGAGCGACCACTTCCTCGAATCCGCCAGAGACGATGCCGAACTTTCCGCCGGCCCGGTGGACTGCGTCGATCAGCTCGCGAGCGCCCTTCGTTGGGGTGATGGCGGACAGGACATCCGCCGAAGACGGATTCGGGGACCCCCGCGAGGGTTGCAACGCGCTCGCGCAAAGACTGTGCGAAATCAAGCTCGCCATTCATCGCGCGAGACGTAATCTCGGCGACGCGCGCCCGCGTGCCAGCAGCTTCGGCGAGCTCCTCGATGACTTCCTGGCGAATCAGCGTCGAATCGACGTCGGTGACGACGAGGCCGGGTGCCCCGCTGGCACACAGCAGCGGAGCACCCGGCTCGTCGAGACGGTGAGTCATGCTCACTTGCGGACGACCGCGCCCTTGGGAACGACTGTAATGCCGGACTCGGTGACGGTGAAGCCGCGCTCGCGATCGTGGTCAAGATCGACACCGACGACGGCGCCTTCCTCAACGACGACGTTCTTATCCAGAATCGTCTTCACGACACGGGCCGAGCGACCGATGCGACAGCCGTGCATAACAACGGAATCCTCGATCTTCGCCCACGAGTGGACGTAGGTGTTCGGGGAAATGACCGAGCGCACGATCTCACCGCCGGAGACGATGACGCCGGGTGAGACGAACGAGTCGATCGCGTGACCCAGACGATCCGCATCGCCGTACACGAACTTGGCCGGCGGCAGCGAGCCGTCGATCATCGTCATGGTCGGCCAGTCGCGGTTGTACAGGTTGAACACCGGGTGCACCGAGATCAGGTCCATGTTCGCCTCGTAGTAGGCGTCCAGCGTACCAACGTCACGCCAGTAGTCGCGGTCGCGGTCGGTCGACCCCGGCACGTCGTTGTCCTGGAAGTCGTAGACGCCGCACTCGCCGCGCTCGACGAACCACGGAATGATGTTGCCACCCATGTCGTGCTTCGAATCGGGGTCGGCCGCATCCTCACGCAGAGCGTTGACCAGATCCTTCGTGGTGAACACGTAGTTGCCCATGGAGGCGAGGACCTTGGTCGGATCGTCGGGCAGGCCCACAGCGTTCTTCGGCTTCTCGAGGAAGTTCTTGACGACCCCGTTCTCGCCGTCGATGACGCCGAGCGCCGAAGCCAGCTCGATCGGCTGACGGATGCCGGCGACCGTGGCGGGCAGGCCCGAATCGATGTGGTGCTGGACCATCTGCGAGAAGTCCATACGGTAGATGTTGTCCGCACCGATGATGACGATGTACTCCGGCTGCTCGTCGTCGACGATGTTCAGCGACTGGTAGATGGCATCCGCGCTACCCAGGTACCAGTGCGGGCCGCGACGCTGCTGAGCCGGCACGGGGGCAATGAAGTTGCCGAGTAGGGGAGACGTGTACCAGGTCTTTGTGACGTGACGGTCGAGTGAATGGGACTTGTACTGCGTCAAGACAACAATCTTGAGGTATCCGGAATTCACGATGTTCGACAGTGCGAAATCGATTAGACGGAAGTGACCACCGAACGGAACTGCCGGCTTTGCACGGTCATCCGTCAGGGGCATCAGTCGCTTTCCCTCACCGCCCGCGAGAACGATTGCCAGAACGTGGTTCTTTGCCATGTGGCACCTCTTCGTTGGTCGAGTGGATCCGCATCGGCGCGGATCCGTGTGAGTGGTCACACTGTATTACAAATGTCTATCGATTGCTACACTGTCTCGTTTTTGACCAGCGGTGACGTGAGATCGGATACGATGTGTTTCACACGTCGCTCCCGTCGGAAGGACCCCACCATGCGCGTTGATCTCCTTACCCGCGAATACCCGCCTCACGTCTACGGAGGTGCCGGTGTCCACGTGCTTGAACTGGCCAAGGTCTTGCGTGGCCTCGTCGATGACCTGCGCGTCCAGGCGTTTGACGGTCCGCGCGAACCGGGTACCGATGGAGCCGACCCGGGCGTGACCGGACATGCCGATCTACCTCAGCTGGCCGGAGCGAACGCCGCGCTGCGCACGCTCGGCGTTGATCTCGAGATCGCGGCCGCCTGCGAGGGATCCGATCTGGTCCACTCCCACACCTGGTACGCGAACTTCGCCGGTCACGTTGCGTCGCTTCTCGGCGACATCCCGCACGTGATCTCGGCGCACTCGCTGGAGCCGCTGCGCCCGTGGAAGGCTGAGCAGCTCGGCGGCGGCTACCGCCTGTCCTCCTACGTGGAGAAGACCGCCTACGAGGCAGCAAGCGCGATTGTGGCCGTCTCGAACGGCATGCGCGACGATATTCTGCGCTGCTACCCCGGCGTTGATCCCGAGCGCGTGCACGTTATCCACAACGGCATCGACCTGAACAAGTGGCACGCACCCGAAGGGGAAGCGGGCGAGGAGCTGCGCGCCCGTGTTCTCGCCGAGCACGGTATTGACCCGTCTCGTCGCACGGTCGTGTTCGTCGGCCGCATCACCCGCCAGAAGGGTCTCCCGTACTTCCTGCGCGCCGCCCAGCTCCTGCCCGAGGATGTCCAGCTGGTCCTGTGCGCAGGTGCCCCCGATACCCCCGAAATTGCGGCCGAGGTTGAGGGCCTCGTCGCGGAGCTGCGTGCCCGTCGCTCCGGTGTCGTCCTCATTTCCGAGATGCTTCCCCAGCCGGAGGTTGCTGCGATCCTCTCCGCGGCGCAGGTGTTCATTACGCCTTCCGTCTATGAACCTCTCGGTATTGTGAACCTGGAGGCGATGGCTCTCGGTCTGCCCGTCGTTGGTACCGCAACCGGCGGCATTCCCGACGTGATCGTCGACGGAGAGACGGGCTACCTCGTGCCGATCGAGCAGAAGCAGGACGGGACGGGAACGCCGCTGGATCCGCGCGCGTTCGAGGAAGCGATGGCCGACCGCCTGATTCGAGTTCTCGACGACCCCGAGCTGGGACGTCGTATGGGCGAGGCCGGCCTCGTTCGCGCCCGCGATCACTTCTCGTGGGAAGCGATCGGCGTGAAGACCGCCGAGCTGTACCGTTCGCTCGTTTAGGGCGCACGTCACCCGACAGACGACTAGGCTGGATACATGACTTACGTCCTGAATCTTTCTCACGTGTCCGTCCAACGCGGGGACACGCAGGTCCTGTCCGACGTCTCGTGGTCGACGCGCCCGCGCCAGCACTGGGTCATCGTCGGCCCGAATGGCGCCGGCAAGACCACGCTGGCGCGCGTGGCCTCGGGCCGTATCGCTCCCGATAGCGGAGAGGTGACGGTGTCGGAGACCGATCTGTCGCACGCCGACACCGCAGAGATCGCCACGCGCGTGGGGCTCTCCTCGGCCGCGGTGGGGGCCAAGATCGTGCCGACTCAGTCGGTCCTCGACACGGTGCGCAGCGCTGCCTGGGGCCTTGCCGTCGCCCACGACGAGGAATACGAGCAGGTCGACGACGAGCGTGCCCACGCGCTCATGGATATCTTCGGTGTTTCGCACCTCGCCCAGCGTGAGTTTTCGACGCTGTCCGAGGGCGAGGCCCAGCGCGTGCTGCTGGCGCGCGCCCTCATGACCGACCCTGAAGTGCTCATCCTCGACGAGCCGACCTCGGGCCTTGACCTGGGTGCTCGCGAGCTGCTGATCGCCGCTCTGTCGGAGATCATGCAGGGTTCGAAGTCCCCGCAGGTCATCCTGGTGACGCATCAGATCGAAGAGATTCCCGCGGGAGTCACCCACTGCGCGATCATGTCCAACGGCGTGATCACGCACCAGGGGCCGATTGAAGACGTCCTGACGGGTGTCAACCTGTCCGAGGTGTACGGCATGCCTCTGCTCGCTGGCAACACTGACGGGCGCTGGTGGGCGCGCGGCGTGCGCGCGTGAGAATAGGAGCGTGAGCGGTATGTGGTGGCTGTGGATTCTCGGCGCCCTCCTCTGCGGAATCGTCGAGGTCATGAGCGTGAGCTTCGTCTTCCTCATGTTTGCGATCGGCGCGCTGGCCGCCGGCATCGCGGGCGCGTTCGGCGCGAACCTGACGATTCAGGTCATTGTCTTCATTGTCGTGTCGATTGCCCTCCTGGTCATCCTGCGGCCCTTCCTCAAGGGGCGTATTGATCGATCCAGCGGTTACGTTCCGAGCAACACTGACGGTCTGATCGGCAAGACCGGATACGTGACCGAGGCCGTGGGAGAGCGCCACGGGCGTATCCAGTTTTCCGGCGGAGAGTGGAGCGCGCGCACCGAGGGGCCCACGCTGCCCGTTGGCGCCGAGGTTCGTGTTGACCGCATCGACGGTGCAACCGCCGTCGTGAGCGCCCTCGACCCGGCCTCTGCGGCTTCGACACACCCTTATGGAGACTCGATCTCCTGATCCCGCACATCTTGTATTTTCATTGACGTAAGAAAGGAAAGACGCTGTGAATTCTGGCAACATCATCGGTAACATCGCGTTCATCGTGGTGCTTGCTCTCGTCGTTTTCGTCGTGGTCTCGCTCGCCCGCGCAGTGCGGATCGTTCCGCAGTCGCAGGCGTACGTCGTGGAGCGCCTTGGTCGGTTCCAGGCGGTCATGCAGGGTGGTTTCCACCTGCTGGTCCCCCTTCGTGGACCGCGTCGCCGCTCGCATCGACCTGCGTGAGCAGGTCGCGAACTTCCCGCCGCAGCCCGTGATCACCGCCGACCAGGCGATGGTCTCGATCGACTCCGTCATCTATTTCCAGATCACGGATCCGCGCAGCGCGACCTACGAGGTCGCTAACTTCCTGCAGGCGATCGAGCAGCTGACCGCCACGACGCTGCGTAACCTGATCGGCTCCCTCGACCTGGAGCAGACGCAGACCTCGCGCGAGTCGATCAACAAGCAGCTGCGTGGCGTCCTTGATGAGGCCACGGGCCGTGGGCATTCGGCGTGACCCGCGTGGAGCTCAAGTCCATCGAGCCGCCGCCGCGAGTCCTGGCCGCCATGGAGCAGCAGATCACCGCCGAGCGCACCAAGCGTGCAACGATTCTGACGGCCGAGGCTGAGCGTGAAGCCCAGATCAAGAAGGCTGAGGGTGCCAAGCAGGCCGCCGTTCTGGCCGCGTCTGCTCAGCAGGAGGCTCAGGTTCTTCAGGCGAAGGGTCAGAAGGAAGCCCTGATTCTGCAGGCTGAGGGTGCCCGCCAGGCGCAGATCCTGCGCGCACAGGGTGAGTCTGAAGCCATTCAGACGGTCTTTGCGGCGATCAACGCCGGTAAGGCGACGCCGGAGCTCCTGTCCTATAAGTACCTCGAAATGCTGCCGAAGATCGCAGACGGCCAGGCGTCCAAGCTGTGGATGCTGCCCTCGGATCTCACCGGCGCACTGGAATCCATCTCGAAGGGTTTCAACCTGGGCAAGTAGACTGAAGCCATGCCGGCCGACCGCAGTCCCTGCGGTCGGCCCCGTTCTTTTCTCAACGGGAGGATACCGGTGGATTCGCATCAGGAATACGTGCGCGCGAGGTCGCGCAGAAGAATATTCGCTTTATCCGTTTGTGGTTCACGGATGTTTGCGGGCGTCTTGAAGTCGATTCGTCGACCGTGACCTCGGAGGAGGCGTTCGAGGTGAGGGTA
>CAKMQM010000073.1:0-20254 GCA_927911615.1 uncultured Xylanimonas sp. | reverse complement strand
TCCTCATGATGGAGCTGTGCCGCATCGCCTCGCACCTGGTCGCCATCGGCTCGACCGGTAACGAGATGGGCGCCACCACGATCATGACGATCGGCTTCCGTGCCCGCGAGGAAATCCTGCGCATCTTGAGCGCATCACCGGCCTGCGCATGAACCACGAGTACATTCGTCCCGGCGGCGTCGTCCAGGACATCGGCGAGGGCACCACGGACTACATCCGCGATCGCCTGCGCCGCTGCCGTAAGGATATCGGAGAGCTCCAGGACATCCTCGTGGAGAACCCGATCTTCAAGAAGCGCCTGTGCGACGTGGCCGTCATGCCGCTGAGCGGCTCATGGCCCTCGGCACCACCGGCCCCGGTGTTCGTGCCGCCGGCCTGCCCCTGGACCTGCGCAAGAGCCAGCCCTACTGCGGCTACGAGAACTTCGAGTTCGATGTTCCCACCCGCGACAAGTCGGACGTCTACAACCGTACGATGGTCCGATTCGACGAGTGCTACGAGTCGATGCGCATCATCTGGCAGGTTCTCGCCAAGCTAGACCAGTGCGAGGGCGCGCCCACCATGGTCGCCGACCCCGAAATCGCCTGGCCCGCGCGCCTGGCGGTCGGCACCGACGGCCAGGGCAACTCGGCCGAGCACGTCCGCGAAATCATGGGGGAGTCCATGGAGTCCCTCATCCACCACTTCAAGCTCGTCACGGAGGGCTTCCACGTGCCCGCCGGCCAGGTCTACCAGACCGTCGAGCACGCGAAGGGCATCCTGGGCGTTCACCTCGTCTCCGACGGTGGCACGCGCCCGTTCCGCGCGCACTTCCGCGACCCCTCCTACGCCAACCTGCAAGCGCTGGCCATGATGACCGAAGGCGGCCAGCTGGCCGACGTGGTCGTCGCCCTGGCCGCTATCGACCCCGTTCTCGGAGGCGTTGACCGATGAGCTACACACCCGACACCCTGGCACGCCTGCAGGCGGATGCCGAGCAGATCATCGCCCGCTACCCGGACGGTCACTCGCGCTCCGCGCTGCTGCCGATGCTGCACCTGATCCAGTCCGTCGACGGCTACGTCAGCCCGGACGGCATCGACTTCATCTCGGCCACGCTGGACCTGCCCCGCGCAGAGATCAGCGCTGTCGCGACCTTCTACACGCAGTACAAGCGTCACCCCACCGGCGAGTACCTGGTGGGCGTGTGCACGAACGCGCTGTGCGCCGTCATGGGCGGCGACGAGATCTGGGAAAAGGTCTCCAAGAAGGTTGGCGTCGGAAGCGACGAGACCAGCGAAGACGGCAAGATCACGCTCGAGCGCATCGAGTGCAACGCGGCGTGCGACTACGCGCCCGTCGTCATGGTCAACTGGGAATTCTTCGACAACCAGAGCCCCGAGTCGGCGCTGGCCATGATCGATGACATCCAGGCCGGCCGCGACATCCACCCGACGCGCGGCCCCATCGTGGCCCCCACGTTCAAGGAGAACGAGCGCGTCCTGGCCGGCTTCCTGGACGGCCACGAGAACGAAGGCCCCTCCGCGGGCCGCGCCACCCTGCTGGGCCGCGAAATCGCCGCAGCGAACGGCTGGACTGAGCCGGTTGCCGTCGAGGTTGCCGACGAGGCCACTGACACGAAGGGAGAAGAGGCGAAGTGAGCACCGCATACGTTGCACCCGGACCGCTGACCCCGATCCTCACCAACGGGTGGGGAGAGGAACGTTCTTGGACGCTGGACTCCTACCGGAGCCGCGGAGGCTACCAGGGCCTCGAAAAGGCCCGCACCATGGAGCCCGCCGACATCGTGCAGGCCGTCAAGGACTCCGGTCTACGAGGCCGTGGTGGCGCAGGCTTCCCGTCCGGCCTCAAGTGGTCCTTCCTGCCCCCGGCCGACGGAGGCCCCCGCTACCTCGTGGTGAACGCCGACGAGTCCGAGCCGGGCACCTGCAAGGACATCCCGCTCATCATGGGCAACCCGCACGTCCTCATTGAGGGCATCGCGATCACATCGCGCGCCATCGGCTGCGACCACGCGTTCGTCTACCTGCGCGGCGAGGTCACCCACGTGTACCGCCGCCTCCTGGAGGCCGTGCGCGAGGCGACCGAGGCCGGCGTGCTCGGCGACCTGCGCATCACCGCTCACGCGGGCGCCGGCGCCTACATCTGCGGCGAGGAGACGGCTCTGCTGGACTCCCTCGAGGGACGCCGAGGCCACCCGCGCCTCAAGCCCCCGTTCCCCGCGGTCGCCGGTCTGTACGCCCGTCCCACGGTCGTCAACAACGTCGAGACCATCGCTCAGGTGGCGGGTATCTTCCGCAACTCGCCCGAGTGGTTCGCCTCGATGGGCACCGAAAAGTCCAAGGGCCACGGCATCTTCTCCGTGTCGGGTCACGTGAACAACCCCGGCCAGTTCGAGGCCCCCTTCGGCATCACGATGCGCGAGCTCATCGAGATGGCGGGCGGCATCCGCGACGGCCACGAGCTGAAGTTCTGGACCCCCGGCGGCTCCTCCACCCCGATCTTCACCGAAGACGAGCTGGACACGCCCCTCGACTACGAGTCCGTGGGTGCGGCCGGATCGATGCTGGGTACGCGAGCCCTGCAGGTGTTCGACGAGACCGTCTCGGTGGTCCGCGTCATCACCCGCTGGTCCGAGTTCTACCAGCACGAGTCCTGCGGTAAGTGCACGCCCTGCCGCGAAGGCACCTACTGGATGAAGCAAATCATGCTGCGTCTCGAGCGAGGCGAGGGTCGCCCCGGCGACGTCGACCTGCTCGACGAGATCGCACACAACATCGCGGGCCGTAGCTTCTGCCCGCTCGGCGACGCCGCAGCAACCCCGATCATGTCGGGCATCAAGCGCTTCCGCGACGAGTTCGAGGCGGGCCTCACCACGCCCGCCCGCGAGCTTTTCCCCTACGAGGCGTCCGCTAACTACGCGCGAGGAGGTGGCCGATGAGCGACGCACCCAACATGATCGACGTCACCATCGACGACGTTCAGGTTTCTGTCCCCCAGGGCACGCTCGTGATCCGCGCGGCCGAGCAGGCCGGCATCCGGATCCCGCGTTTCTGTGACCACCCGCTGCTGGCCCCGGTGGCCGCATGCCGCCAGTGCCTCGTGGAGGTCGGCATGCCCGACCGCAACACGGGCGAACTGCGCTTCATGCCCAAGCCCCAGCCCTCGTGTGCACAGACCGTCACCCCGGGCATGGTCGTCAAGACGCAGCACACCTCCGAGACCGTCGACCGCGCCCAGCGCGGCGTCATGGAGTTCCTGCTCATCAACCACCCGCTCGACTGCCCGGTCTGCGATAAGGGCGGCGAGTGCCCCTGCAGAACCAGGCGCTCACGGAGGGCCGCGGCAAGTCCCGCTTCACCGATGCCAAGCGCACGTTCAAGAAGCCGCTGCGCCTGACCTCCCAGATCCTGCTTGATCGCGAGCGCTGCATCCTGTGCCAGCGCTGCGTGCGTTTCGGCAAGGAGATCTCGGGCGACGTGTTCATGGACCTGCAGGGTCGTGGTGGCGGCACCGCCCCCACGGAGCACCACTACTTCATGGGTGAGCAGGTCGGCGGCTTCGACTCGACCACGCTCGACTTCTTCGACCCGAAGGCCAAGGAGGCCTCGACCTCGTCCCTGTCGTCCCCGTACGGCACGGACGCGATCGTCGGCTCGATCAACGAAGGTGAGCTCTCCGTCGCCGAGCGCGACGTGTCGGGCCGCGCCTTCGCGTCCTACTTCTCGGGCAACATCATCCAGATCTGCCCGGTCGGCGCCCTGACCGCCGCGTCCTACCGCTTCCGCGCGCGTCCCTTCGACCTCGTGTCGACGGCCTCCGTGACCGAGCACGACGCGTCGGGCTCCGCGATCCGCCAGGACGTGCGCGCGGCGAGGTCGTGCGTCGCATGAGCGGCAACGACCCCGAGGTCAACGAAGAGTGGATCACCGACAAGGACCGCTTCGCCTTCGAATGGGACAAGGTTGATCGCCTCACCACCCCGCTCGTTCGCGAGGACGGCGAGCTGGTTCCGACCTCCTGGTCCGACGCGCTTGACCGCGTCCGTGAGGGCCTCGAGCAGGCGGGTTCGTCCGTGGGCTTCCTGCCTGGCGGCCACCTCACCTTCGAGGACGCCTGGGCCTGGTCGAAGTTCGCGCGCACCGTCGTCGGCTCCGACTCGATCGACTTCCGTTCGCGTCGCTCCAGCGAGGAAGAGCGTTCGTTCCTTGCCTCCTACGTGGCGGGCTCCGGCCTCGAGACCACGTACGCGGACCTGGAGAGCGCGGGTCAGGTGCTGTTGGTCGCCCTCGAGCCCGAGGACGAGTGCGGCGCCATGTTCCTGCGCCTGCGTAAGGCCACCCGAAAGTCGGGCCTGAAGGTCGCCACCGTCGCGCCCTTCACCTCTGCTGGTTCGCGCAAGATGAAGGCCCAGGTCGTGCACGCCGCCCCCGGCGTTGAGCCGAGCATCGTCGATGCGATCGCCGCTGGCGGCGCGTACGCCGACCTGGCCGAGGCCCTCTCCGGTGGCATCATCCTCGTGGGTGAGCGCGCCGCGCAGACCCCCGGCCTGCTCTCCGCCGTCGTCGCTCTGTCCGAGCGCACGGGCGCCCGCCTCGCGTGGGTCCCGCGTCGCGCCGGTGACCGCGCCGCCATCGAGGCTGGCCTCCTTCCGGGCCTGCTGCCCTTCGGCCGCGGCCTCAACGAGGCCGGCGTGCAGTCCCTGGGTTGGGGCGAGCTTCCCGCCCGCGGCCTCGACGCCGAGCAGATGATCGAGGCTGCTGCCTCCGGTGAGCTTCAGGCTCTCGTCGTCGGCGGCGTTGACGTCCGCGACTTCGACGAGCCCGCCGCCGTGCGCGAAGCCCTCGAAGAGGTTCCCTTCCTCGTGTCCCTCGAGGTTCGAGCCTCGGAGATCACCGATCGCGCGGACGTCGTCCTGCCGGTCGCTCCCGCGGTCGAGAAGAACGGCACCTACATCAACTGGGAAGGCCGCCTGCGCCCCTTCGGCCAGGCCCGCTCGGCGACGTCCCTCACGGACCGCGACGTGCTCGTGCGCCTCACCGAGGAATTCGACCTCGACCTGGGCATCACTGCCCTGGCCGACCTCTACGAGGAAGTCAACCCCCTCATGGAGTGGGACGGCGCCCCGCAGGAGTTCGCCCCGGTGCCCGCGCAGGCTCCCGCTGCAGCCGGTAAGGGTCAGGTCGTTCTGGCCTCCCACAAGCCCATGATCGACGCCGGTCGCCTCCAGGATGGCGCCCCCTGGCTGGCCGGTTCGGCCCGCCGCCCCGTCCTCCTGGCTTCGGCCGCGACGCTGACCGCCGCGGGCATCGCCCCCGGCGCCGACGCGACGCTCGAAACCGAGCGTGGCACGATCACCCTCCCGGCCGCCATCGCGGACCTGCCCGACTCCGTCGCGTGGGTGCCCGAGTGCTCGACCGGCTCCGTTATTCACGAAAACCTCGGCGGTGCCGGCACGTCGCGACCCTGCGCGCCACGCAGGAGGTGGCACGATGACACTCGCTCCCTTCGCAGTCCCGGAGTACACCGCCGCGGACTTCAGCCAGGAAACCTGGTGGCTCAGCCTCATCAAGGCCGTGTTCATCATCGTGTTCCTGATCGCCAACGTGCTCCTCGCCCTGTGGGTCGAGCGCCGAGGCCTGGGCCGCATGCAGACGCGTCCCGGCCCGAACGTCGCGGGCCCCCTCGGCCTGTTCCAGGCGTTCGCGGACGCAGGCAAGCTCCTCTTCAAGGAGGACATGTGGACCCGCCGGGCCGAGAGGTTCCTGTACTTCCTGGCCCCCGCGATCGCCGCGTTCGCAGCGTTCAGCGTCTACGCGGTTATCCCGATGGGCCCGAACGTGAAGATCGGTGACATCTCGACGCCGCTGCAGCTGGCCGACATGCCCGTCGCCTCCCTGTACATCCTGGCGATCGCCTCGCTGGGCCTGTACGGCATCGTCCTGGGTGGCTGGTCGACCCGCTCGACCCTGCCGCTCTACGGCGCCGTGCGTTCCTCTGCGCAGGTCATCTCCTACGAACTGGCCATGGGCCTGTCCCTCGTGAGCGTGTTCCTCATGTCGGGTTCCATGTCCACCTCGCAGATCGTCGCAGCCCAGGGACAGTTCTGGTGGGCATTCACCCTGTTCCCGGCATTTGTCATCTACTGCATCAGCGCCGTCGGTGAAGTCAACCGTCTTCCCTTCGACCTCCCCGAGGCCGAAGGCGAGATCGTCGCCGGTCACATGACCGAGTACTCGTCGATGAAGTTCGGCTGGTACTACCTGTCCGAGTACGTCAACATGCTCAACGTCTCGGCCGTCGCCACCACGATGTTCGCCGGCGGATGGCACGCCCCCTGGCCGCTGTCCCACGTCGAGTTCCTGAACTCCGGCTGGTGGGGCCTGCTGTGGTTCTTCCTGAAGATCTGGTTCTTCATGTTCCTGATGATCTGGACGCGCGCCACGCTGCTGCGCTTCCGCTACGACCAGTTCATGAACCTCGGCTGGAAGCGCCTCATGCCCATCGCCCTGGGCTGGCTCGTGCTCGTCGCCCTGGTGCGCGGCATCACCCAGTTCGTGCAGCTGCCCAACCACGTCCTCTTCGGTGGCGTCGGCGTCCTCTTCCTGATCGCCCTGGCGATCATCTGGCTCACCGACAAGTCCGAGCCCGAGGAGATCCCTGCTGCCGAGCGCGAATACACCGGCTTCGAGGACGGCTTCCCCGTTCCGCCGCTGCCCGGACAGACCCCCGTTGCCTCGCCGCGCGGCCTCGCCACCATTGAGGGCGAACTGGCCCCGGCCGCGGCAATCGACAGCCCGAAGGAGTCCACCGATGAGTGAGAAGACCACCGACGAGGAAATGCTCTTCGAGCATGACCCCAAGGGTGCGTTCGCCCAGTTCGTCGCGCCCATGGCCGGCTACGGAGTCACCATGGCTTCCTTCTTCCGGCCCACCGTCACCGAGCAGTACCCGCGCGAACCGCGCGCGTCATGCCCCGCTTCCACGGTCGTCACCAGCTCAACCGCTACGACGACGGCCTGGAAAAGTGCGTCGGCTGCGAGCTGTGCGCCTGGGCGTGCCCCGCTGACGCGATCTTCGTCGAGGCCGCCTCGAACACGCCCGAGGAGCAGTACTCTGCGGGTGAGCGTTACGGTCGCGTCTACCAGATCAACTACCTGCGCTGCATCTTCTGCGGTATGTGCATCGAGGCGTGCCCCACGCGCGCCCTGACGATGACGAACGACTTCGAAATCGCCAAGTACACCCGCGAGGACGACATCTACGAGAAGGAAGACCTCCTGGTCCCGCTCTCCGATGGCATGCTCGCAGCGCCCCACCCCATGGTCGAGGGTAAGAACGACATCGACTACTACCGCGGGGAAGTCACCGGCCCCACCGCCGCCCAGGTTGACTGGGTGGCGAGCCGCCGCCCCGACGACCCCTCCCTCATGACGGTACGAGTCGCCGAGGAGGCACACTGATGAACCTGTCCAACGGTTGGCCCATGATGGGGTCAACGGGGGAGATCATCCTCTTCGCATGCACGGCCATTGTCATGGTCGCCTGCGCTCTGGGTGTCCTCTTCTTCAAGAAGGCCGCGCACTCGGTCATCTGCATGGTCGGCGTCATGCTCGGCCTGGCAGTCCTGTACATCGCGAATAGCTCCCCCTTCCTGGGTGTTGCGCAGATCGTCGTGTACACCGGCGCGATCATGGTGCTGTTCCTCTTCGTCATCATGCTGATCGGCATCGGTACCTCCGACGACTACGCCCGCCAGAGCCGCGGCGCGATCGTCGCGGCGGTGCTCGGTGGCCTCGGCCTGATCGTCATCATTACGACGGCGATCCTCAAGGCCGTGCCCGCCGCGCACGAGCCCGCTGAGGTCGACCCCTACTCCAACCAGCCGATCACCGACCTGGCGATCACGCTGTTCCAGGAGCACTGGCTGAGCATGGAGCTCGCCGGCGCCCTGCTGATCACGGCCGCTGTCGGCGCGATGCTCCTGACCCACTCTGATCGCCTCACCCCGAAGGCCGACCAGTTCGAGACGGCCCGCAACAAGATGCGCGCGTTCGCCGAGAAGGGTGCTCGCATCGGCCAGCTGCCCGCCCCCGGTGTCTACGCCCAGTCGAACGCGGCCGACGTGCCCGCCGTCTCCGGCGAGACCCTCGGCCCGGTCGAGGAGTCGGTGCCCCGAGTCCTGCGCGTGCGTGGCCTCGCCCGCACGATCGGCGAGGTCACCCCCGAGGTTTCCGAGCAGCTCGCCCTCGCGCGCACCGAGACCGCGGCGACCGACGTGATCGACGAGTCGCCCTACACCATCGGGCGCACGCCCGACGTCCCCCGCTCCGGCGCCTTCGGCATGCCCGGTGCGGACGCGCCCACCGGTCTGGCCCAGCCCCGGGCCCGCAAGGCGCGCACCACCACCCCCATTGAGAAGAAGGAGGAGAGCAAGTGAGCCTCGCCTGGTACCTCATCCTTGCGGGTGTGCTGTTCGCCATCGGTGCGACCACGGTCCTCGTACGCCGCAGTGCGGTCATCGCGCTCATGGGCGTCGAAATGATGCTCAACGCCGCGAACCTCGTCCTCGTGACGTTCTCGCGCATTAACTCCAACGTTGACGGCGAGATCATGGCGTTCTTCGTCATGGTCGTCGCGGCCGCCGAAGTTGTCGTCGGCCTGTCGATCATCGTGTCCATCTATCGTTCGCGCTCGACCACGAGCATGGACGATCTGAACCTGCTGAAGAACTGAGGGAGGACGTAACTCATGACCACCTTCATTTCCCCGCAGGCTCTCTCCGTCTATGAGACGGTCGCGCCCACCGGAGTCGCCGCCTACGCGTGGCTGCTCATCCTCATCCCGCTGGCCAGCGCAGGCCTGCTCCTGCTGCTGGGCCGCGCCTCGGACAAGTGGGGCCACCTGCTGGCGACCCTCGCATCCTGGTCCACGTTCGTGGTCGGCGCTCTGATCGCCGCCCAGATGTGGAACGCTCCTGTGGACGCGCGCCGCTTCGGCCAGACGCTGTTCACCTGGATCCCCGCCGGTGACTTCACCGTCGACTTCGGTCTCCTCGTGGACCCGCTGTCGATCACGTTCGTCATCCTGGTGACCTTCGTCGGTTCGCTCATCCACGTGTACGCGATCGCCTACATGGAGCACGACGCGGCCCGCCGTCGCTTCTTCGCCTACCTGAACTTCTTCATCGCGGCGATGCTGACCCTGGTCCTGGCTGATTCCTATGCCGGCCTGTTCGCCGGTTGGGAAGGCGTGGGCCTGGCGTCCTACCTGCTGATCGGCTTCTGGAACCACGTGCCCGCCTACGCGGTCGCCGCCAAGAAGGCGTTCGTCATGAACCGTGTCGGCGACATGGGCATGCTGATCGCCATGATGGCGATGGTCGCCTCCTTCCACTCGGTGTCCTTCTCCGTCGTCTCTACCCAGGTCGAGTCGATCCCCACGGCGTCCGCGACGGTCATCGGATTCTTCCTGCTGGTTGCCGCCTGCGGTAAGTCCGCACAGTTCCCGCTGCAGGCGTGGCTGGGCGACGCCATGGCTGGCCCGACCCCCGTCTCCGCGCTCATTCACGCGGCCACGATGGTCACCGCCGGCGTCTACCTGATCGTTCGTTCCGGCGACGTCTTCTGGGCCGCCCCCATCGCGGCGACCGCCGTCGCCATCGTCGGTGCGATCACGCTCCTCTTTGGTGCGATCGTCGGTTGCGCGAAGGACGACATGAAGAAGGTCCTCGCTGCCTCCACCATGAGCCAGATCGGCTACATGATGCTGGGCGCGGGCCTGGGCCCCATCGGCTGGGCGTTCTCGATCTTCCACCTCTTCACCCACGGCTTCTTCAAGGCCCTCATGTTCCTCGGTGCCGGTTCCGTCATGCACGGCATGGGCGACCAGGTGAACATGCGCCGCTTCGGTGCCCTGCGCGGCGCCATGAAGGTCACGTGGCTGACGTTCATGATGGGCTGGCTCGCCATCCTCGGCGTTCCGCCGTTCTCCGGCTACTGGTCGAAGGACAAGATCATCGAGGCCGCCTTCAGCGCCACGAGGTTCGGCGATAACATTGCCCTGTGGGCCGGCTGGGTTTACGGCCCCATCGCGATGATCGGTGCGGGCATCACCGCGTTCTACATGTCGCGCCTCTTCTTCATGACGTTCCACGGCAAGGCCCGCTGGACCACCGAGGCCGAGGGCGCGCCCGTGCACCCGCACGAGTCCGGCCCCCTCATGACGATCCCGATGATCATCCTCGCGATCGGCGCGGTCGTCCTCGGCGGCGCCCTGTCCGTCGGTAACACCTTCACCGAGTGGCTGGTCCCCTCGATCGGTCACGTCATGCACGGCGATCCCGTCCTCAATGAGTACGTCATTCAGGGAGCCACCCTCGCCCTCGTCATTCTCGGCGCGGTTGTCGCGTGGATGAAGTACGGGCGCGACGAGGTTCCCACCTCCGTCCCCGCAGGCAACGCCCTGACCGAGGCCGCACGCCGCGACCTCTACCAGGACACCGTCAACGAGACCCTGTTCATGATGCCCGCCAAGGGCCTCGTCACCGTCGCGACCGTCGGCGATGCGAGCGCCATCGACGGTGCGCTGAACGGCCTCGGCGCCGGCTCGCAGCTGCTCGGACGCATCGTCGGCATCACCCAGAACGGCCTCGTGCGCACGTACGCCGCATACATCCTGGGTGGCGTCATCCTCGCCCTGGCCATCGTCCTCGGATTCAGGCTGTAAGGGGTACACGACAATGGAAAGTGCAATGATTGCTGCTAACTTCCCGTGGCTGTCCGTCCTCGTGGCCATTCCGGCTGCGGGCGCGGCCCTCCTCGGCTTCGTCTCGCCCCTGAGGCGCGCCGCCGGGCGCGTCATCGCCCTGGTGGTCTCCCTCGTCGAGCTCGCGCTCGGCGTGTACGTGGCCGCCTCCGTCTTCGACTGGTCCGCCCCGGCCTCGTACCAGGTGTACGAGTCCCACCTGTGGATTCCCCAGATCGGCATCACCTGGTCCCTCGGCGTCACGTCCCTGGGCCTGGTCATGATCCTCCTGGCGATCGGCCTCGTGCCGCTCGTGCTGATTGCGGGCTGGGACGAGGACGATGCCGCGGACCGCGGCGCCTACCCGGCGCTGGTCCTGGCTCTCCAGTCGTTCATGGTCGTCATGTTCGCGGCCTACGATCTGACGGTCTTTTACTTCGCCTTCGAGGCGATGCTCGTGCCGCTCTACCTCATGATCGGACGCTACGGCGTCGGTGACGAGGCCGAGCGCCACAAGGCCGCGATGAAGTTCCTGCTGTACTCGCTGTTCGGCGGACTGGTGATGCTCGGTGGCATCCTCTACCTGTGGGCGGTGGGCTCGCGCGCGGCGCAGGACGTGTCGACGTTCTTCCGCATGGACACGCTCGCCCAGATCCTGCCGAGTGCCCCGCTCGCCATTCAGATGGTCATCTTCGTGACCTTCATGGTCGCCTTCGCGATCAAGGCCCCCATGGTCCCGGTGCACACCTGGCTGCCCGACACGGCCGCCGTCGCACGCCCCGGCACCTCGGTGCTGCTCGTCGGCGTCCTGGACAAGGTCGGCACCTTCGGCATGATCGCCCTGTGCCTGCAGCTGACCCCCGGCGCGGCCGCGTCCGCGAAGTGGGTCATGTGCGTGCTCGCCGTCATCTCCATCCTGTGGGGTGGCCTGGCGGCCAACGGCCAGAACGACATCATGCGTCTGGTGTCCTACACGTCGGTGTCGCACTTCGGCTTCATGGTCCTGGGCATCTTCATCGGCTCGCAGATCGCTCTCGTCGGTGCCATGTTCTACATGGTCGCTCACGGCGTCTCGATCGCCGCGATGTTCCTGCTCTCCGGCTGGCTCTCGCGCCGCGGTGGCACGCAGGACATGCGTGAGTATGTCGGCATGCAGCGCGTGACTCCGGTTCTCGCGGGCATGTGGCTCGTGTCCGGCCTCGCGTCCATCGCTCTGCCCGGCCTGTCCGGCTTCGTGCCCGAGTACCTCGTGCTCATGGGTACGTGGACGGTCAGCGGTCCGCTGGCGCTCTTCGCAGTTCTCGGCGTCGTCATCGCCGCCCTCTACGTCCTCATGCCCTACCAGCGCGTCTTCACCGGCGCTCCGGGCAAGGGCAAGGAGAACCTGGCGGACCTGAAGGCGCGCGAACGCGGCGTCATGGTGCCGCTCGTGGCCGCGATGCTCATCCTTGGTATCTGGTCGGCGCCGCTCGTGAGCGCCCTGACCCCGGTTGCTTCAGACCTCGACCTGACCAACTCGCAGGTCGGCGCCACCGCTGAAGGGAGCGCACAGTGAACGTTCTACCCATGGCTAACTTCCAGGCCCCCGAGGTTCACTGGGTGAGCCTCGCGCCCATCCTCATCGTGCTGGGCGGCGCGGTCCTCGGCGTCCTCGTCGAGGCTTTCGCCCCGGCCAAGGCGCGCCGTCCCCTCGTGATCGGCCTGTCGATCCTGGCGACCGCCGGCGCGTTCGTCATGCTCGCCCTGCGCTGGGCCCCCGTCCTTCAGACCCCGGTGACGCTGGGGGAGTACATGGAGGATCCGCTGACGATTGCCGCTCAGTCGGCCCTCGCCATCATCGGCTTCTTCGCCGTCCTCGTGATGGCCGACCGTACCTCCGTTGGTGACGGCGCGTTCGCCGGCCAGCCGTCGGACCGTCCGGACTCGGCCGCCGAGGAGCTGTCGGAGCGCAAGGGTTACCAGCGTTCCGAGATCTTCCCGCTGACCCTGTTCTCGCTGGGCGGCATGATGATCTTCCCCGCGGCGGATAACTTCGTGACCCTGTTCGTGGCCCTCGAGGTCATGTCGCTGCCCCTGTACATCATGGCTGCCACGGCTCGCCGTCGCCGCCAGCTGTCCTACGAGTCGGCTCTCAAGTACTTCGTGCTCGGCGCCTTCTCCTCGGGCTTCATGCTCATGGGCTCCGCGTTCCTCTTCGGCTTCTCCAACTCGCTGCGCATCTCTGCGCTGGCCGAGGCCATCTCCACCCACACCAACATGGACTGGATGGTCCTCGTGGGCGTGTTCTGCGTGATGGTGGGTCTGCTGTTCAAGGTGGGCGCTGCTCCCTTCCACGCGTGGACCCCTGACGTTTACACGGGTGCCCCGACCCCGGTCACCGGCTTCATGGCTGCCGCCGTGAAGATCGCGGCCTTCGCTGCGATGATCCGCTTCTACACGGTCGCCGCCGCCTACCTGCAGTGGGACTTCCTGTACATCTTCGCGGCCGTCGCGGTCCTGACGATCCTCGTCGGTACCTTCGCCGGCCTCGTGCAGGATGACGTCAAGCGCATGCTGGCCTACTCGTCGATCTCCCACGTTGGCTTCATCCTGATGGGGATTCTTGCGATCCAGAAGGGCGGCACGGGCCATGTGTTGTTCTACACGCTCGGTTACGGCCTGGCGACGGTCGGTGCCTTTGCGGTGGTCTCGCTCGTGCGCGGCCGCGACGCGGAGGGCAACGTCCTGGGCGAGGCAACGAGCCTGCGTAAGTGGGCGGGTATCGGCCGCACCAACCCGTGGATCGCGGGCGCGATGCTGATCTTCCTGCTGTCGTTCGCGGGCATCCCGCTGACGGGCGGTTTCATTGGGAAGTTCGTGATTTTCTCCGACGCGATCAAGGGCGGCATCGGCTGGCTCGCGATCGTGGGCCTCGTGGCCTCGGCGATCACCGCGTTCTACTACTTCCGCCTCGTGCGCCTGATGTTCTTCACCGAGCCCAGTGACGAGTCCGTCGTGGTGAAGTCGGAGGGCCTGTCCGCTCTGGCGATCGCCGTGTGCGCGATTGGGACGCTCGCCCTGGGCGTCTTCCCCGGTCCCGTGTTGAGTCTGCTCGAAAAGATCGTCATACTGATTCCGTGAGCGCTCAAACACCCGATCTTCATGTTCCCGACCTCGAGTCCCGTATTACCCCGGGGCTCGAGGTCGTCGAGCGTCGTCTCCTCGACGCCGTCTCCTCGTCTCGCGACCTGACGGACGAGCTGACTCGTCACCTCGCGGTCGCGGGCGGCAAGCGGATGCGTCCGCTGCTCACCCTCGTGTGCGCGCAGCTGGGCGAGCCCGAGCGCGCGCTCGACGAGCAGGTCATCACGGCCGCGACGGCGGTTGAGCTCACGCACCTGGCGTCCCTGTACCACGACGACGTCATGGATTCGGCGCCCACGCGTCGAGGTGTTCCCTCGGCTCAGCACCTGTGGGGCAACAACCGCGCGATTCTGGCCGGCGACATCCTGTTCGCCCGCGCGTCGCTGCTGGTGGCTTCGCTAGGCCCTGAGATGGTCGCGCACCACGCGCGCACGTTCGAGCGTCTGTGCGAGGGCCAGCTCAACGAGACCTTCGGTCCGACGGACGGCGCCGATCGCGTGGACTTCTACCTGCAGGTTCTGGCGGATAAGACGGGTTCGCTCGTGTCCACGGCCGCGTCCTTCGGCGCGCTCCTGTCGGGTGCCGGCCAGCTGATGGCGGACGTGGTCAGCGACTTCGGCGAGAAGGTGGGCGTGGCCTTCCAGATCGCCGACGATGTGCTCGACCTGGCGTCTTCGGGCGAGCAGTCCGGCAAGACGCCCGGCACCGATCTGCGCGAGGGCGTGGACACGCTGCCCGTCCTCCTCCTGCGTCGCCGCGAGGCGGCCGGAACGATCGACGAGGCCGGCGCGCGAATCCTGCGCGAGCTGACGGGTGACCTGTCCTCGGACGAGGCGCTGGCGTCGGTCGTCGAGCAGCTGCGCAGCCACGACGTCCTTGAGGAGACGCGTGAGCTCGCGCGCACGTGGGCGAACGACGCGGTCGCCGCGCTGGCGCCGCTGCCCAAGGGCGAGGCGAAGACCGCGCTGGAGGCGTTCGCGAACCTCATGGTGGATCGCCTGGTCTGATTGTCGATAACGAGGCCGGGGCTCGGCTGCGCGTGATTGCGTCGCTGGCCCCGGCCTCGTCGTATGCGCACCCTTGAGGTGTGTGAGCCGTCTCAGCTAAGGTTGCCCTTGGCAACGGGGCGCTAGACTTAGTGCCCAGGTGCGCGCACACGCGCGCGGTCACGAAGAAGGAGAAATCGGTTGGCACCGCTCAACGTCGCCGTCATCGGCGCTGGTCCCGCTGGCATTTACGCGTCGGACATTCTGTCCAAGTCGGGACTCGAGGTGAACATCGACCTGTTTGAGCGTCTTCCCGCGCCTTACGGTCTCGTGCGCTACGGCGTTGCGCCGGATCACCCGCGTATCAAGCAGATCATTGTGGCGCTCTACAAGATCCTGCAGCGCGGCGACATCCGCCTGCTCGGCAACGTCGAGGTCGGCCGTGACGTGACGATTGACGACCTGCGTGACCACTACGACGCGATCATCATTGCGACGGGCGCGGACCGCGATCACCCGCTCGACATTCCGGGCGTGGACCTGCCCGAGTCTTACGGCGCAGCCGACTTCGTGTCCTGGTACGACGGCAATCCGGATTACCCGCGCACGTGGCCGCTGAAGGCCCGTGAGGTCGCCGTCCTGGGCGTCGGCAACGTGGCGCTGGACGTGGCTCGCGTCCTGGCCAAGCACGCCGAGGACATGCTTAAGACCGAGGTGCCGGCCAACGTGGCCGAGGCCCTGGCTGAGAACCCCATCACCGACGTGCACGTGTTCGGTCGTCGTGGCCCGGCCCAGGTGAAGTTCACGCCGCTGGAGCTGCGCGAGCTGGGCAAGGTGCCGGACGTGGATGTCATCGTCTCGGAAGAGGACTTCGATTTCGACGAGGGCTCGGAGGAGGCGCTGCGCGCGTCGAACCAGCAGCGTCAGGTCGTCAAGACGCTGACGAGCTACGCGATGGCGGACCCGGAGGAACACACGGCCTCGCGTCGCATCCACATTCACCTCTTCCAGGCCCCGGTCGAGGTCGTCGCGGACGAGAACGGCCACGTGAAGGCTCTGCGCACGGAGCGCACCGCCCTGAACGGCGATGGCAGCGTGTCGGGCACGGGCGTCATCACGACGTGGCCCGTGCAGGCCGTGTACCGCGCGGTGGGTTACTACTCCTCGCCGATCCCGGGTCTGCCCTTCGACGAGCGCGCCGGCGTCGTGCCGAACGTTGAGGGCCGCGTCATCGAGGGTGACACCACGAAGGACGAGTCCGCCCCCGTTATCCCGGGCGTGTACGCGACGGGCTGGATCAAGCGCGGCCCCGTCGGCCTCATCGGCTCGACG
This sequence comes from uncultured Xylanimonas sp., assembly GCA_927911615.1. Lineage (GTDB taxonomy): Bacteria > Actinomycetota > Actinomycetes > Actinomycetales > Actinomycetaceae > Pauljensenia. The sequence continues at coordinate 4,067 of CAKMQM010000073.1, read as the reverse complement.
AAGTCGGACGCCCAGCAGACGATCTCCCACCTCGTCGAGGACGCCTCCGAGGGCCGCCTGCACGCGAACACCGCCGAGGTGGGCCACGAGGCCATGGTGGCGCTCCTGGAGTCCCGTGGCGTCGAGTTCACGACGTGGGAGGGCTGGGAGCTCCTGGACGCCTACGAGCAGGCTCTGGGCGAGGCCTACGGCGAACTTCCGGGCGGCCGCGGCACGCGCGAGCGCATCAAGGTCGTCTCGCGTCGCGCGATGACGGACATTTCGCGCGGCGCGCAGGTGGATCCCCAGGCGACGGATCTTATCGGCGAGATGGGCGAAATGGGCGTGCCGAGCGCCCCTGAGCGCTTCGATGACTACACGGGTCCGGGCCGCCGTCACTGAGCGTCCCCGATCGTTGCGAGGCCGTGGCCGGATTTTCCGGTCGCGGCCTCGTTGTGTGGGGGAGCGGGGCTGGGGGCGCAGATGGTTGTTTCCCATTGGAGCTTCGGCTGATTCTCAGCAGCTTCCCAGGTAACCCCCATAGGATCGCCGATATGGTGCACCGCAACTATCACAACGGTCTGAAGACGACGCTCCTGCTGGGAGGCATGTGGGCGCTGCTGCTCGCCATTGGCGCGTTGGTTGCTTCGGGTACGGGGCGCATGGTGTGGATTGTTGTGTTTGCGGGCATTGGGCTCGTCCAGACCGCGTACGCGTACTGGAACTCGGCGACGATTGCACTGCGGTCCATGGGTGCGTACCGGGTGACTGAGGCGCAGTACCCGCAGCTGTACGCGATTGTCCGTGAGCTGTCGGCGCGCGCGCGCCAGCCGATGCCGTCGATCTGGGTGGCGCCCTCCTTGACGCCGAATGCCTTTGCGACGGGGCGTAACCCGAACAATGCGGCGGTGTGCTGCACGGAGGGCATCCTGGCTATTCTGAATGAGCGGGAGCTGCGCGGAGTGCTGGGTCATGAGCTGATGCATGTCTACAACCGCGACATCCTGACGACGTCTGTCGCTGCGGCGATGGGCGGTCTGATCACGTCGATCGCGCAGGGACTGCTCTTCTTCGGAGGAGGGAACCGTCGAGAGGGCGGGGGAGTGGGCTTCCTTGGGCTCCTTGCGATGAGCATCATGGCGCCTATTGTGTCGATGCTTATCCAGTTCTCGCTGTCGCGTACGCGTGAGTTCGATGCTGACGAGGATGGCGCGATGTTGACGCAGGATCCACTGGCACTGGCGTCGGCTCTGCGCAAGCTGGAGATCGCGACGGATCGCCGTCCGATGGAAGACACCCCGCGCACGCGCAACGTGGCGGCGATGATGATCGCAAACCCGTTCCGCGGCCAGTCCCTCATGCGCATGTTGTCGACGCATCCGCCGATGGAGCAGCGCATTGCGAGACTGGAGAAAATCGCAGGTTACTGAGCCTCTTTCATACGGGGGTGGGCGGCCGGAATCAACCGGCCGCCCACCCCCGCACACGCGTTGATCAGCGGTAGTTCACGAACTGGAGGGCGACGTCGAGCTCTTCGCCCTTGGGGCCCTTCAGGAGGGCGATGACAGCCTGCAGGTCGTCACGGGACTTCGAAGAAACGCGAAGTTCGTCACCCTGGATCTGGGCCTTGACACCCTTGGGGCCTTCCTCGCGGATGAGCTTGGAGATCTTCTTCGCGGTGTCCTGCGGGATGCCTTCCTTGAGGGGGCAGGTGAGCTTGAAGAGCTTGCCTGAGGCCTTGGGTTCGCGGTCCTTGTAGTCAAGAACCTTCAGCGACAGGCCGCGACGGATCAGCTTAGACTGCAGTACGTCGAGGATTGCCATGACGCGGGAGGCGGAGTTCGCCTCCATCGCAATCGTGTCGCCGCTGAGGGAGATGGCGGCGTCGACGCCGCGGAAGTCGTAGCGGTTGGCGATCTCCTTGGCGGTCTGGTTGACGGCGTTATCAACCTCCTGGCGGTCGAGCTTGGAGACAACGTCGAAGGAGGAGTCTGCCATGGGTGCACCTTTCGTTGGAATTCGGCCAATCGTCGTTCCGATTGGCGCTCGGGATCATTTTAATGCTATTCTTTCACGGCACCGCGAGAGCGGCGCATGGCAGGTTACCAAAGCGGCCAAATGGATCTGACTGTAAATCAGACGCTTCGTGCTTCGGGGGTTCGAATCCCTCACCTGCCACCACTCGCTGGTTCCAGTGAGTAACGCCTGTGATGTCATTCTCAGGCTCCGGGATTGCTTCGGCGGTCGGAGATGAGATAGGCTTTCCGGCGTTGCCCCGATAGCTCAGTAGGCAGAGCGTCTCCATGGTAAGGAGAAGGTCAAGGGTTCGATTCCCTTTCGGGGCTCCGGTCGCGGATTCATCCGCTTCCGGCGGCGGGGTAGCTCAGCTGGTCAGAGCGCACGACTCATAATCGTGAGGTCGCGGGTTCGAGCCCCGCCCCCGCTACCAATTCTTTGATCCGACAGGTCGCGTGAGCGACGAAACTAAGCGAGGGAAACAACCGTGGCAAGCAAGTCCCAGGACGTTCGCCCCAAGATCACTCTGGCCTGCTCGGAGTGCAAGGAGCGCAACTACATCACCAAGAAGAACCGTCGTAACACGCCGGATCGTCTCGAGCTGGCGAAGTACTGCCCGCGCTGCCACAAGTCGACGGCGCACCGCGAGACCCGCTGACGGCTTCCGTCTCAAAGCCCCGAGGAACTCTGGTTCCCCGGGGTTCTTTGTATCTGGGCAGGAGCGTCTCTGTTATCCTGGACACATGACTGACTCCGTTGATTTTCGCTGTATCGTCGCCCCGAAGGGCGCGGGCGAGGTGCGCATTCCCGGCCTTGTGACGCTCGCGGTCGAGCGCACCGTCCTGTTCTTTGATGAGCGGCCGGCCCCGGCCTCGGGCACGGGATCTGATTTCAACGGGCTGACGATGGCCTCGGATCTGCCGAATCCGAACCGCATCCTGTGGGCGGAGCGCGAGGGGGTGGGACGATGGAGCGAGCCGCGTCCGCTTTCTGCCGGCGGCCCGTCGATCTCTTCGGATGCGTGTGTCGGCGTGGACGGCGACGGGCTCATGCATCTGGCATTCGCGTCGACGGATGGGCGCGTGGGCTACATGGATTCGCGCGCGGACGGCGAGCGACTGCGCGCCTGGTGGGCGTGGGGGAGCGGTCCCGATGACCTCGCCTATGTGGACATGACGGACGAGCTCTATGAGCTCACGGGCGCCGACGCGCTGTTTGCGACGTCTGGCGGCACGGTCGCGCTTGATGGGGCCGTGGCGCTGCCCTACGTCGTGCGCGTGGGGGATGAGACGCACGTGCGCGTCGTCTACGCCCGCGAGGGGCGCCTCGTTGGGGCTGCAGATCCTCTCGTCGGTGACGGGGGAGTGCTCCTCGACGAGACGACGCTGAGCGTGTGGGACGGCCGCCTCGTCGCGAATTGCCGCATCCAGGGCTTTGAAGGGCGAGGCTCGGGCGCGCGCTACCTCGCGTGGGGAGACGGGCGCACCTGGGAGGGCGCGTGCCTGTGGGAGCTGGAGGACCCCGGCTGCAACGCGCGCATGATCGGGGATCTGTTCGTGCACCCCGGGCGCCGCGACGCGCGCGCTTGTGGCGAGATCCTGCGCCTCACCCCGCCGTGGGAGGGTGAAGTGCGCGCCGAGGTGATCTCCTCCTTGGGTGATGGCGCCTTCGGGTACAGCGACGCGACGGTCGACGGGGACGAGGCCGTGGTGGTCTTTGAGCGTGACCGCGGCCTGTGGGAGGCTGCGATTCGTCGCTAAGTGGATACAGAAAACCCGGTGCGCGTGCCCCCACAACGCTCCGGGTTTTTCTGTGTGCTCTAGCGACCTTCGATGATCGCGAGGAGTGGGGCGTAGTGTGCCTCGACGGCGGCGGTGTATGCCTCGAGGTCGCCGGCCTCGCAGGCTCGCAGGATGGCCGCGTGGGCCTCGGCGGTGTCTTCCATTTCCTGGCGCGACGCTGCGGCCAGCTGGGGAGTCACGCTCTGGTGGACCAGCCACATGGCGCCCACGAGCTGCTGCATGAGCTCGTTGTTGATGTAGGCGAGGAGCCCGGAGTGGAACGCGATGTCC
>CAKMQM010000072.1:0-2667 GCA_927911615.1 uncultured Xylanimonas sp. | reverse complement strand
CGAGGCGGCGCGTCCGTCCCCGAGGATATCGGTGGAGTCCGAGGCACTGACGCAGCGCAGACACAGCCGAATGTCCATGTCGCGCGCATCTGTGCGCTCACTGCGCCCGAGGGGCGTTGTGTGGCCGCGATGAGATGCAAGCCGAGGCTGCGTCCCTGCGCGGCGAGGCGGAGCAAGACCTCCATCGAATCGGGATGGGCCTGGGCGAGAACCCGAAACTCGTCGATCGCGACGACGAGACGAGGCGGGGGAGCGGAAACGCTCAGCGGATCCTCCTCGTGAGCCCTCTCCCACGTGGCGAGGTCAGGGAAGCCGAGCACCCCGAGTGTTTCTTCGCGTCGCTGGAGTATTGACGCGATTCCGTCCAGCGCTCTCGTCGTGGCGCCGGCGTCAAGGTCGGTGAGGAATGCCTGGGTGTGTGGGAGCGCCTCGAGGCGGGCGAAGGTCGCCCCGCCCTTGTAGTCGATGAGGATGAAGCGGACCTGTTCGGGGCTGTAGCAGTGCGCGATAGCGGCAAGCCAACCGAGGAGCGCCTCTGACTTGCCCGATCCGGTGCACCCTGCGACGAGGGCATGCGGCCCGTCGGCGACCAGGTCCAGGTCGACGGGCCCCTCCTCTCCCAGGCCGATCCGCACGCTCAGCCCACCGCAGCGTCCCCTCGCCGAGGACGGATCCCAGTCGAGCCGCGTGGGCAGGCTGTCTTGCGCATCTGCCCGTGTGACGGTCCACCACCAGTGCGAGCTCACGGGCTCTTCGTCGGTGACGCACACCTGCGCGCACCACGCCGGAAGGAGCGACAGCGAGGGGGCGTATCCGATATGGAGCGTTGGGTGGGCGGCGTCGCGCGTGCAGTGCGGGCAGGAGTCGCGGTCGCTGACGTGGATATCCACGCCCGCGTTCCCAATGAGCAGGGGAGCGGCGCTGTTCCACCACACGCGCACCCCACCGAGCTGAGCGGCGATTTGGCCAGCGCACCACAGCGCGCACTGGGACGCGTGGTCGCCGACGATGCCGATCGCCTCGTACTCACCCGGCTCTCTCGCGTCAGCGGACGCCGCCAGCCGCACGCGCCGTCCCACGCGCGTGGGCCGCCCCGGCCACACGGCGGCCCGCGCAGAGCGTGGGGGAGCGGACGAGGCCGGAAGCCCCGCAAGGATCAGGGACAGTGCCCCTCCATCCCAGCCCAGGCGACGCCGACGTGCCCGCCACGCCAGGATGACCGCGGCGACGATCGCGACCAGCACAACGCCCGCGCAGGCCGGAGCGAGCACCGAGGGAAGCGAGACGGACGAGCGCAGCCTCCACAGCAGGAAACCTCCCATGACGAGCACTGAGACCAGGGAGCTCCCCGCAGGAGAGATGATCCCGTCAGCGATCCCCGGCCTCGTCCAGAAGATGCGGGCCAAACCAAACGATGAGGCCGTCCCCGCACCTCGAAGACGTCCTGCCCCAGGCGGATGCGGGTCCCGCAGGGAGAGGACGGGCATCCCGATGGCGGCGCCATAGGGGGAGCCGAGCGCGCACGCGCACGGGGGAAGCGCCGGGCGACACACGCAGGACTGCCCGGCCTCCTCGCGTCGAGAATTGGAGGTGCTCGCGAGCAACGGACGCGCACGTCAGCGGCACGTCCCCCGCTCGACCGACCGCGCCGGGGCGAGCACGACGCCGACGTCCGGGCCCGCGACGCAGGCCAGGTGAACGTCCGCGCGTAAGGCTGATCGGGCGAGACAACCGGAATCCTTCATACCCCAACGATCCGGCTGCGCTCGCGGCCGATCAAGCGACGTGAGAAGCCCTGTGGATAACCCGAGGCGCTCGCATGCCCCTGTGGATAACCACCCCGCAGACCCGTGTGGCTATGACCACCTCCGCCGCCCAAGCGCCCCGCCCGCCGGTCCGCCAGCCTCCTCGAATGCAAGAATGGACCCCATGGCTGACTCCACGTTCGAGACGACCCGCGACCGCTACAACGACCTCGTTGACCGTATTAACGAGGCCCGCGCCGCCTACTACGACCGTGATTCGCCGACCCTCGCGGACGCGGACTACGACCGCATGTACCGCGAGGTCGAAGAGATCGAGGAGCGCTACCCGCAGCTGCGCGGCGCCGACTCGCCCACGATGAGCGTGGGCGGCAGCGTCGACTCCGGCTTCTCCGAGGTGCGCCACCTCGCCCAGATGATGTCCCTCGACGACGTGTTCTCCCTCGAGGAGCTCGCCGGGTGGGAGACCCGCATGGCCGAGGCCACCGGCATCGACGACCTCGAGATGACGACCGAGGTCAAGGTCGACGGCCTGTCCATCAACCTCCTCTACGAGAACGGCCGTCTCGTGCGCGCCGCGACCCGAGGCGACGGCTACGTCGGCGAGACGTGACCGCTAACGCCCGGACGATCAAGTCGATTCCACAGACCCTGACCGGCACCGTCCCCACGCGCATCGAGGTGCGCGGCGAGGTCTACTTCCCGGTCGCCGACTTCGCCGCATTCAACGAGGCAAGGGTCGAGGCCGGGGAAAAGACCTTCGTCAACGCGCGCAACGCCGCCGCCGGATCCCTGCGCCAAAAAGACCCGGCCGAGACCGCCAAGCGTCCCCTCGCGATGGTCGCCCACGGCATCGGCTTCGTCGAGGCCGGGGAGGACTTCACCGAACCGACCACCCAGATGG
>CAKMQM010000071.1:0-3943 GCA_927911615.1 uncultured Xylanimonas sp. | reverse complement strand
AGCAGCATGATCGCGTCGTAGGTATCCATACCTGGCACTTCAGTCCTCCTTCACGCCTAGCGTGGACAGTGTAGGGCCGCTCCTCTCCCCCCGTGCAGCGACAGATTGTCAGAAAAACGCAGCAAATCAGCAGTTTTCCCCGGCACGCAACACCACCTTGCACCCACAAGTTAACGCTGTTAACCTTACTCGTGACACAAAGTTAACAGCGTTAACCGATGGGAGATTCACCGTGTCACATCCACACGCTCCGGGCCTGGACGCCCGGGGAATCCGCAAGAGCTACGGCACTCACGAGGTCCTGCGCGGGGTCGACCTGTGCGTCGAACCCGGTCAGATCCTCGGACTGCTCGGACGAAACGGAGCGGGCAAGTCCACGCTCATCACGATCCTGTGCGGCCTGCGCCGCGCCGACTCGGGAACCGCATCCATCTGCGGCCACCGCCCCACATCCGCCGAGGCCGCGCGGTCAATCGGATACGCACCCCAGGAGCTGGGCATCTACCCCGACCTGAGCGTCGCCCAGAATCTGGCAGCCTTCGGCGAGCTGCACGGACTCGGCCGACGCGAGGCCACCTCCCGCGCGGGCGAGGTCATGGACCTCCTCGGCCTCACAGAGAAGCGAGGGCAGCGCGCCTCGCACCTGTCGGGCGGACAGCAGCGCAGGCTCCACGCGGGAATGGCGATCATGCACCGCCCGCGTCTGGTGTTCATGGACGAGCCGACCGTCGGCGCCGACGTGGAGGCGCGCAGCCAGATCCTGCGCGCAGTCCGCCAGCTCGCCGACGACGGAGCGGCCGTCGTCTACACCTCGCACTACCTCGCCGAGTTCGAGGAGCTTGGCTCCGACATCGCGATCCTGAACGAGGGGCGCATCGTCGCGAGCGGCACGCTCGAAGAGATCGTCTCTCACCACGCGCGCGCCGAGGTCACGCTCGAGTTCGATCGCCCCATCCCCTCGATCGACGGGTGGAGCGCCGACGACAGGCATCTCCAACTCATCGGGGACGAGGCCGACCCAGGTTCGCGTATCGGCGAAGCCTTGGCCTCGCCCGCCCTCGAAGGCGCGCGCCTGACGGACGTGCGCATCATGCAGGCGAGCCTGCACAACGCGTACCTGCAGATCATCAAGGAGAGCGACCATGTCGCAGCTTAAGCAACTCGGGGCAATGACCCGCCTGAACATCCGCCTGCAGCTCACCGACCCGGCGCCCACGCTCATCCTGACGGTGATCCCCCTCGTCTTGATTCCCTTCATGATGCCGGCGTTCAAGTCGATGCTCCTGGCCGACGGCTACACGGGCGTCACCGGTGCCGAGCAGGCAGTGCCGTCAATCGCGATCCTCTTCTCGTTCCTGGCCGTGCAGAACATCATCAGCTCGTTCTTCAACGAGCGTTCGTGGGGCACGTGGGAGCGTCTCGAGGCCTCCCCCACCTCGCGCGCGTCCATTCTGACGGGCAAGGCGCTGGTCGCCTTCCTCATGCAGACCGTTCAGATCGCGGTTGTCCTCGCGCTCGGCGCTCTCATTTTCGGCTATCGGCCGACCGGGTCCCTCGTCGCGCTCGCCGCGATTCTCCTCAGTTTCTCAGCGGTCCTATCGGCGCTCGGCGTTGCACTCGCACTGTGGTCACGCAGCCGCGACGCGGCCCTGTCACTGTCGAACATTATCGGCATGCTGGCGGCCGGCATCGGCGGCTCCTTCTCCACGGTCTCCTCGTTCCCCGATTGGGCGCAGCACGCCGCGCGCCTGTCCCCCGCTTACTGGGCGATCACCGCTATTCACGAGGTGAGCCTGGACGGGGCGGGACTTGCCGACGTCGGGACGCGGATCGGCGTCCTGTGGGGTTTCTTCGCGGTGATCGCGGGGCTGGCACTGGTACAGTTCCGGTATCACAGGGAGTAACGTCCACCGAAGCGGAGAGTCCATGCCTCAGTCGAAGCAGCGCGCACTATCACGAGAGATCATCTTGTCGACCGCGCTCGACGTGGTCGACGAGGAGGGGCTCTCCGCTTTGTCTCTGCGGTCTTTGGGAAAGCGTCTCGGCGTCTCCCAGGCCGCTTTTTATCGTTATTTCCCCGACAAGGCGGCGCTCCTGGAGGGCATTGCCGAGCAGGTCTGGCGCCTCACGTTCGAGTCGTTCTTGGACCGCGTGGACGCAGGGGCGGTCGATTCAGCTTCGACGCCCACGCACGAGGCGTCGGAGCCGACCGAAGGTACCCCCGCCTCGCCCCTGCTGACCTACATGCGCGCCTACGCGCACTGCCTGGCATCAACACTGCGCTCCCACCCGGGCGCGGTCATGCTGCTGCTCACGCACCCGATGTCGACGCCCGAGCAGCTGTCGCTCCTGGCGCGCGTGTTCGTAACGCTGGCCCGGCGCGGTTTCACGCCGAATGCGGACATGCTGGGGCTGGTCAACGCGGTGTCGATCTACACGACGGCCTTCGTCGCCGCCGAGGTCGTTCCGCCCGTGGGTGGCTCCCCCGAGCAGCCCGCCGACCTGTCGGCCGCGAGCGCCGCGCTCAACCCCGAGGACGCGCAGGCACTGCGCCCGCTCATCGAGGATCTCCTGGACGGCCGCTACGACTTCAACGCCCAGTTTGAGCGGGGCCTGGAGGCGATCCTGCGCGGCTGGCACTGAGGCTAACCGACCAGCTCCTCGACCTCGCGCACGATGCGCGCGGCTCCACCGAGCGAGGACAGCTCCGCGCGCGTCCCTCGGATCCCTGAGGTCAGGGCGGGCTCGTCGACGAGGGTGCGGGCAGCGCGCGCGATAAGCGCCGGCTTGGAAGCGCGCACGGTCAGGCCGCAGCGTGCGTTTTCCACGGCCTCGGCGTTGAATTGCCGCTCGAAGACACACCCGGGGACGATCAGCTGCGGAACTTCGTGGGACAGGGCGTCCATCATCGAGTTTTGCCCACCGTGATGCACGAAAACCTGGGTTCGCGGCAGGAGCTCAGCGAAGTCGAAGCGGGACGCACAGGTCACTGTGTGGTCACCTGAGACCTGGGTGGCCTCGGGCGCTCCCGCGACGTAGACGTCACAGCCGAGCGCCTCGGCGAGCTCTCGCCCGGCACGCACGGCGACGCCCGCGGGGACGCTGCCCGCACCGAGGTAGACGAGGGCACAGTCGCGCGGCTTACCTGTGGGGGCGGGCGGTTCGTCCAGGAAGCCGCAGTAGACGGCCCGCTCCCCCGCGCGCGCTTCCAGGGTCGGGCAGCTCGGAATGAAGCGGCGCCTCATCCCCTCGAGAACAGTCAGGGACGAGGCCGGGGCGGGCATTCCCGTCTCGCGCAGCAGGCGTCGAATTCCCGCGGATTTACGCGGGCTGGAGGCGTAGGCGGCAGTCGTCGGCTGCGAGCCGCTGCCAACGCACGGGATTCCCTCGGCGCGGGCGGCGATGACGGCGGCGAGGCTGAATTCGGAGTATACGACGTCGGGGCGCGAAGCACGCATGTGGGCGCGGAGGGTATCGACGGCCGCGCGCGTGTAGCGTTCGTCGAGGGCACCGGTCAGCCAGAGGACCTCCTCGAAGCTATGCACGGGCTTGCGGCCCATGAGCCCGAGGCGCGAGGCCAGGGGGAAGGTGTGGCGGGCGATGGCCTCGGGCAGGCCGAGGGGCGAGGGCACCGGAATCTCAAGCGTCGGAGCGACGGGATCGGCGCAGTTACCGTCGTCTCCCCACACCAGCGTGACCTCGTGGCCGGCGTCCTGGAAGGCGCGGGCGACGCGCTGCGCGCGCGACCACGGCCCGCCCATACGCGAGCGCGCCACCATGGGAACGACGAGAACCTTCACGTGTCAAGGGTACGCAGATCAAAGGCTCCTCAAAACACGGACGGGTAAACTGAGCATGGTCGACGCCGAAACCCACGCGAGGAGGCAATCATGGACAAGCGAGATCGCATCCGAGGGGCAATGATCGGCTGCGCCGCTGGAGA
>CAKMQM010000070.1:0-6681 GCA_927911615.1 uncultured Xylanimonas sp. | reverse complement strand
GGGGGGGCTATCCTGACCTGTTAATGTTGACCATATCGTCAGGGGAGACAAATGGCCGGTGGAGTCGTATGGGACGCGACTGCGGTGTCGCGTGCCATCAACATCTTGAACTACTCAAGCGAGAACGTAGCATCCCGCACTCTTACACCACCTAGTAGCGCGGGGAGTAATGAGGAAGACTTAGCGACACAGGTTGAGAGGATCAATCGCGTCATCCAGATGGCATCCTTCTGCTCCTTGGCTGTCGCTCACGGCCTAACTGCCGCATCCGAAGCCTTTGCGGCCGCCGACGATCAGGAAGCTGCCAACTTTGAGACTATGCAAGAGTATCTGCGCAACAGGGGGGCAGAATGAGCGCCAATAATGGCACACCAGCAGCCTCGTTTTCCATGACGTTTTCGATTAGCGTCGAGAATCTCTTTACGTTCAAGGATCAATGTATGCAAATCGCAGGCGCATTGCACACTGCAGATAGCGATGCAATGCGCGCTTCGTCCATTGTCGGTCAGCAGGAGGCACTTCTTGTCGAGGAGTGCCAGCACGATCTACAAACCACATCAAACGTATGTGAAGAGATCTCCAACGATCTGAAAGCGCTCGCGAACGCTGTGTCAGAACTCGCCTGGTCGATGACGTCAGTACGTGACGAGTACAAGGGAATCGCGCAGGCAGCCAAAGGCTGCGGTCTGATGGTCGTAGGCGACAAAGTAATCCTATTCGATGAGTCGGACGATGACCTTGTCCATAGTTTCAATGAGCTGCAAGCGCAAGCTGAGGTCCAGCAACTGAATTACGAACGAGCCGAGTATGTATTTTCACTCGCGCTAGACAACCTCAAAGTGGATGTCTATGAACAATGGATTGAACCCGTGTTCGACGCACTGAAGGAACAGTTCATTTTGGATGACAAGCATCCGATAGTTAAGGCGTTCCCCTATGCTGTGGGACTGTTGGACATGGGCGGGCAAATAACCATTGGAAGTTCGATGACGTATTTCAAGAGGCTGTATGAACCCCCCAAAGGATTCTTCGCCAAAGGCGACCTGTCGAAGTGGGCCTTCAGGCCCGGGAAACATGGGCTGGAACCAATGGCCACTCGATCGATATCTCCGATCGCCAACAAGATTGGGAAGGTTGCCGGCCCGATAGGGGCGGTCGTTGACGGCGGCATCACTGCCTACAACACCTACCAAACCGATACCGAGCAGCACCCCGAATGGAGCGAGGGCCACAAGATAGCACGAGCGGGTGTCAAAGGAACTGTGACAGGGGGAGCTACGTGGGCTGGAGCCTGGCTGGGAGCCAAAGGCGGCGCTGCTATCGGCGCCGCTGTCTCAGGGCCTTTCGCCCCCGTTGGTGCTGTCGTTGGTGGCGTTGTCGGCGGCGTCATCGGAGGAGTGATCGGGCACTATGTTGGTGAATCTGCTGGCGATTGGCTCAATGATAAGGGTGTAGACCGTGTTGCAGCGTCGATGGAATGAGGGATGACTTATGAAGGATAATTCGCTTGGCTGTCTATGCGCTCTGATTCTTGGTGTTCTTGGCGTGGGCATATGGTACGCCGAAATGTTCACAGACTCGAAGGCTGCGAACCTGTGGCGCCGCATGAACGGACAAGGTCGCATCAGCAAGAACTGGGCAGCTATCGGCTCTCCGGCTATATCATCAATTTGTTTCATCTATCTATTTTCTGTTCTCATTGAGAAGCTAGCACCCAGCTGGCTAATATTTGGGCTTGCATGCCTCATGATGCTACTTCTTCTCGTAATGATTATTGGTCTTCTGCCCATCAAGTTCCCCCGGTGGGTCTACGCCGATTGGCAGTACGCCAAGCGGCATGGGCTCTTAGACGCCGATGGAAACATCGATCAGGAGGCTTACGAAAACCATGCGGACAGGAAGGAATTCTGGTGAACGAACAGGTAACAATGACTCTTTCCTCGGGATGGAGATTCCTGACCCCTGAGGAATTCGCACAGCTCGGCCCCCTCGCAGAAGATCCCAGCGTTCGTCTCGTTGCCGTCGCTAAGACGAAAGATGAGGGTAATGTTCCGACCTTCGTGGTAACCGGCGGAGCGCTCAGCACCGACGCGAGCGACGACGACGTCTACGCGGACACCATCAGGCAGGTGGAGGAAGCGTTGCCCGGATTCCACCTTATCGACGACTTCGCATGGCCGGTTCTCCCGGAGGGGGCTCGATGGCGAACAGGCGCCTACATTCTCGACGATGTGTCGCTGACCCTCAGTCAGCTCACATGGATAACACGCACTGCACCCGCCGGGCAGCACCCTCCGCAGCGTTTCCTGTGGGCCGCGACGTGCACATGCCCCAGCATTCTATTCCCAACGATCATCGATGATTTCATCACGATGGCTCAAACCCTGAAGGTGACCCCGTGAGCGACCATCCAATCGACAGCGACTCCTCGGATCAGATCATCGTCACCGTCGAGCAGGCAGATGCCCTGCTCGAGATGATTGCCAGCGACGAGAATGCCGGGCGCATTTCAAGCGCTGCTCTCTCCAGCGGACTGGTGTCGCTCGGATTGGCCGGCGCCAACGGCTTAGCCGGCGACGCCGCACGCATCCTCGAACCAGTGCGAGCAGCTCGCAGCCAACTTGCGATCCGCGTCGTATCCCCCAGCATGCGCGGCATCGTACGCGACTGGAGGATCTGGCCCACAGCACCTCGCTCCGTCGTTATGCGTTCCGACGTGGACGGCGTGCACTTCAGTCAGGTTGATTACTGCGAAGTCCCCCACATCGCAGCTCTCGCCTCCCTGCTACACGCCGGACCGACCATCCACGACGGGCCTCCTTACATTCCCGCGGATTTCGTCGCTGCGATTCGTTCTCTCGACGCACAAGGCGCTCAGGATGTACTCAACGATCTCGTGACTTATGGTCCCGCAGAGTCGCACTTCGCCCAGGACTGCGTCTCGGGGCGTTGGAGCGTCGTCACTTGCGTACGCGAGGAGATGCACGGTCGCGAGTGGCGCACCGGCTTGCACTATGAGTGTTTCGTGACGGATCATCTGCACGCCCAAATCCACGCGCCGCTTGACGAGCAAGCTCTCGCCCACCTGTCAGCCGATCCGACACTGGACGCGCCACCTCGCGCAGCGATCTGGGCGATGCTGATGGGGCTACTCGCTCCCTAGCATCTGCCCGCTACACACCCGCTACCCGCGCCAGCACAGCAGGACTCCCCCACGAGCCTCGCTACTGGGCGAGCAGCTCCATCATGAACCCCCACAGCGCCGTGCGCGGCGGAGCGTCCAGGGTGGGTGCGTTCCGCTCCCGCATGAGGGCGAGTGCGCGAGGATCGAGGGGCGCGTGGATTTGCGCGTGCATATGGTCGGTGATGAAGCACTCGAGGTGCCCGGCATCCTTCCAGGCACCCCGAGTCCGCTCCTCCCGCACGCACAGCACGACGCTCCAGCGCTTGTGCCAGCAGTCCTGCGAGAAGTGAGAGTCGCTGGGTCCTTGAGCGGCCACATCGATCAGGGCTGACTGCGCCCTCTCAAGGTCCACATCCCGCACTGCCTGCACGAAGTCCGCGGAGATCCACGGCGGGCCGTCATGGATGGTCGGCCCGGGCTCCAGGAGGCTCTCCTCGGCCAGGATGCACGGGACGTCGCAGAAATCAACCTGGGTGAAGTGCACGCCGTCATCCTCGGCACGCATGATGACCGAACGAGGCCGCGAGGGCCAGATCCGCACATTACGCACACCGATGCTTGGCCTCGGGGAAACGATGCGGATAGCGAGGCGCGAGTCGACCGTGCGCGCGGGACCCAGGATCGCCTCGGCATCACCGGTGAGGCCGTTGGAATCGACGAGGTCAGCAGCCATGAGTCCACTGACCGGCATGGCACTCGATAGAGCGTTATGCCCTTCCCGTATGCCAATGAGGTCAATAAGCGCATTCGCCTGTTCGAGGGAGACGACGATCTCCTCCGGCGACGAGGCCGTGGTTCCTTCGGCGGTCACGATTCCACCTCCAGAGTCTGCGCCATCTCCATGAAGCTGGCAATAACGGTTGGGAAGTCACTACTCGCGCACGTACATGTCGCGGCCCATAGGAATCGGCGGGACTCCTCGTCTCCTTCGTCTCTATGCCGGGTGAGCCACACGAGCTGCGAGACGGTCATCGAGGTGTCGTTAAGGGTGTACACACCTGTGACGAGGCGGGTACGCGCGGTGGGAGACGGCGCGACGGTGTCATCGATGAGGCGGCATCCCGGGTGCGGCTCAGCCAAGCGCCGAGCGCTGTCGTCGAGGAGTTCCTTGTCGCCTTTGCCGCTGAAGACCTCAGTTTCAGTGATGACAATGTTCGGCACGTACCCTTCTACTGCCTTCCCGACGGCAATGAAGCGAATACTCTCATCCTGGCCGAGATCCCCGAGCTCGCTACGTTCCTCCTCCGACAGCTGCCTCCAACCGGAGGCCACACGCATCGTCACGCCTGTGCCCACATGACGATCTACCCCGCCGGAATCGCGGTTCTGAGAGGATTTCTTCCCGGCCTTTCCTTCTTCTAAGAGGCCGTTCCGCTTGGCATATTGCCATTGAGGGTAGAGACAATCGGGGAATTTGAAAGGAAACAACCAACGACGCACAGTATCAGGAGCAGAAATACTGGAACAGACGCGCATATGAACAACCACTTCGGAGGATCAAACTGACCAAACCATGCGACCACCGGCACAAGGACCAGCAACGTGGAATATGAGGGCAGCATGACGGAGTAGAAATTCTTGGGGACCCAGTGGAAACCCGAATGATCGGACGCAGACGTGTCCTCGCTGGCGTGAAACATCTTGTAATACCAGCAGGCCATGCCCACTACTCCGACGAAGAGCAACAAACCGTTCGAGTGTGACGTAGGCTCCGAATTCACCAGTTCCTCCCCGTTCTCCCTGCGATCAAAGCGGACGTTTTTCTCCCGACGCCACACTAATCAGTAACACGCCAGCGTATTGCACGGCCAACGACAAAGTCAAAGCATCAGGGACACAAAAGGCGGGCGCGCACCCTCCGGTGCACGCCCGCCAATTCAAGCAATAACCTCAGTCCCTGGGACCCGAAACAGAACCCGGAGCCGGGGGCTGCGTCCACAGGCCGCGTTGGTCCAGGAAGTCGCGCAGGAAGACGGGGCGGTCGGTGATGATGCCGTCGACGCCGACCTCGAGGAGGCGCAGCACGTCGGCCACCGTGTTGATGGTCCACACGTGGACGGCCAGGCCCAGGGTGTGGGCGGTGGCCACGAAGCGCTCGTCGACGACGCGGATGGGACCCTGGTGCATGGGCACCTGCGCGGCGATGGCGCCCTGGCGCGGGCCGGGCACATGCCACCAGGCGGGGTTCGTGGCGCTCTTCGCGGCGCCCACGAGGCGTACGACGGCCTCGGTCCCCAGAGACGTGGCGACCGCGCGGGAAGGATCCGAGGCGGCGATGTCGCGCACGGCGCGCAGGCGCGGCTCGGAGAAGGAAGCAACGAGCACGCGGTCGGCCGCTCCGTGGTCCGCGATGACGTCGAGGAGGGGGCCTTCGACGCCCGGCTCCTTCGCATCAATGTTGAAGTACATGTCCGGGAATGCCTCAAGGACCTGGGCCAGCAGCGGCATCTGCTCCCCCGAGTCGCGGTGGCGCAGCTTGGACAGCTCGCGCCACGTCATCTGAGCGATCACGCCAGCCCCGTCGTAGCAGCGGTCCACGGTCTCGTCGTGGCAGATGAGACCTTGCCATCGGCGGTGATGTGGGCGTCGGTCTCCACGTGACGGATCCCGGCCTCGTAGGCGTAGGCGAAGGCGCTCATCGTGTTTTCGGGGGCCTCCTCGCTGCCGCCGCGGTGTGCGAAAACGATGGGCCCCTGACGCATGGTGACGGGCATCATGAGCAAGACTCCTGTCCGAGATAAACAGCTTTGTTTGTCTGCATCCACGCGTCCGGATCCACGGGGGTGTCCGAGGAGTCGTGGATTTCGAAATGCAGGTGGGGGCCCGTGGACCAGCCGTTGTTGCCGACCGCGCCGATGACCTGCCCGGCGGTGACGGTGTCGCCGACCTTCACCTTAATTTTGTTCATGTACTGGTGCAGGTAGGCGGAGTGGAAGACGGTGCCGTCAGATTTCGTGTGCTTGATCTGCACATAGGCGCCCGAGCGCGAGTTCTCCGCGACCTCCTCGACGACGCCGCCGTACACGGAGGTGATGGGCGTGTCGAGCGGGGCGGCCATGTCGATGCCCTCGTGGGCCAGGAGCTGGCCGGACACGGGAGAAATACGCATCGTGAAGGGCGAGGTGATCGTGTAGGTCCCCTCCGGCAACGGCCAGTAGATCGTGTCGGCGACGACGCGCACGTTGCGGTTGCCGTCCGCGCCGTTGCCCGACGCGCAGCCGGTGATGGACACGGGCGCCTTGGCCTTGGCGCGGGAGTTCGCGGTGAGGGTGCCGTCCAGGGCGGTGGCCTGGGGCAGCGCGGAGGACAGGGCCAGCTGGGACCGCCCACCGACGCACCGAAGGCTCGCGCGGGCACGGTCAGGGAGGAGCGGATCCGACGCGTCCCGCATGGGCACCGGCGATCGTCGTGCCCGCAACCCGAGCACAAGGAGGGCGCGCAGACGTAGCCGACCGGGTGAACATTTGGCGTCCGTCGCTCCCCCGTCGACGAGCCCG
>CAKMQM010000069.1:0-6557 GCA_927911615.1 uncultured Xylanimonas sp. | reverse complement strand
CTCCGGCGCCCGGAACACCCGTGGGGCCGGCGCCCGGAACACCAGCGGGGCCACAAGCAAAGCAGGGAACATAGGCGGCACAACAAGCGCCGCCCAGAAAAGCCACAGCAAACAGCGGGGGCCCGAAGCGCCGCAGCGCCTCGGGCCCCTCACGTGTGTCAGTGGCTCACAGGTTGAGCTGGATGTTGCGGCCGGGGACGGCCTCGATCAGCTCGCGCGTGTAGTCCTGGACCGGGTTGTTGAACAGCTCGTCCGTCGAGTTGGCCTCGACGAGCTTGCCCTTCTCCATAACGATCACGTCGTCGGCGATCTGGCGGACAACGGCCAGGTCGTGCGTGATGAACAGGTAGGACAGGCCCAGCTGTGCCTGCAGGTCGTTGAGCAGGTACAGGATCTGGTTCTGCACCAGCACGTCGAGGGCGGACACGGCCTCGTCCAGGACGATGACCTCCGGGTTGAGCGCGAGGGCGCGGGCCACGGCCACACGCTGGCGCTGGCCACCGGAGAGCTCGTTCGGGTAGCGGCGCATGGCGCTACGCGGCAGAGCCACCATGTCGAGGAGCTCGGAAGCGCGCGCGATGCGCAGCTTCTTCGGGTTGAACTCGCGCTTCTCGGCGGCCGTCAGCGAACGCTTCGCGTCGGCAGCCTCGACGAGGACGCGCATCCACTCCTCGGGCTCACGACCCGTGGCCTCGGCGCGCTTGATTTCGGCGCGCGCGTACTCCAGGGTGCCGTAGCCGTGGATCTTCAGGGGTTCCTCGATCAGTCGGTAGATCGAGAACATGGGATCCAGCGAACCGTAGGGGTTCTGGAACACGGCCTGGAGGCGGCGACGCAGGCGGAAGAGCTCCGCCTCGCTCATCTGCGAGGTGTCCTCACCGTCAAAGTAGACCTTGCCCTTGGTGGGCTTGAGGAGCTGGAGCACCATGTTCGCGGCGGTCGACTTACCGGAGCCGGACTCACCGACGACCGCGAGGGTCGTGCCGCGACGCAGCTCGAAAGACACGTCGTCGACGGCCAGGAAGGTGTCCTGGCCCTTCTTGGCGCCGCGGATGTCGAATTCCTTGGTGAGGTTTTCGACGCGGATGATGGCGTCCGTGGAGGTCGAACCCTTGCCGGCGCCGACGAGCTCCTCATCGGTGACCTTGATGCCCTGCTTGTGGGCGGACTCGATGCGCGCCGAGGCCAGGGAGGGCGCGGCGGACACGAGGCGCTTCGTGTAGGGGTGCTGGGGGTGCTGGAGGATCTCCAGGGCGGGGCCGGACTCGACGATGCGGCCGCGGTGCATGACGACGAGCTGTTCGGCGCGCTCGGCGGCCAGGCCGAGGTCGTGCGTAATGAACAGCACGGCGGTGCCCATCTCAGAGGTGAGCTTGCCGAGGTGGTCGAGGATGCGGCGCTGGACGGTCACGTCCAGGGCGGAGGTCGGCTCGTCGGCGATCAGCAGCTTGGGGTGCGCGGCCATGCCGATGGCGATGAGGGCGCGCTGGCGCATGCCGCCGGAGAACTCGTGCGGGTACTGCTTGGCGCGGCGTTCGGCGTCGGGCAGGCCGGCCTCCTCGAGGAGGGCGGTGACGCGCTGGCCGACCTCGGAGCGGGGCACGACGTTGTTCGCGAGGAGAGCTTCCTTGACCTGGGTGCCCACGCGGAGCACGGGGTTGAGGTTACTCATCGGGTCCTGGGGGACGAGGCCGATGCCGGATCCGCGCAGCTCCACCCACTGCTTGTTGGTCAGGTGGGTGATGTCGCGGCCGTCGAACTCGATCTTTCCGCCCGCGACCTTGCCGGTGCCGGGCAGCAGGCCGATGACGGCGGCGGCGGTCGTGGACTTACCGGAGCCGGACTCGCCGACGATGGCGACGGTCTGGCCGGGGTAGATCGTCAGGTTCGCGCCGCGCACGGCGGGGACGACGCCGGTCGAGGAGGTAAAGGTTACCTCCAGGTCCGTGATCTTGAGCAGGGGCTGCGCGTCGTCCGGGTGGATGTCGGACGAGGCCGGGGCCGCGCTGGGGGCGACGGCTCGTTCGACGATCTCTTCCATCTCCTTCTCGGAGAGCTGGGGGGTGTTCGTTTCGCTCACTTGCGTGCCTTCGGGTCGAGGGCTTCGCGCACGGCGTCGCCCATCATGATGAAGCTGAGGACGGTTAGGGCCAGGGCCGCGCCCGGGTAGAACAGGACCATGGGGTTGGTGCGCAGGGACGTCTGAGCGGACGAGATGTCAGCACCCCAGGAGACGACCGAGGTCGGCAGGCCGATGCCCATGAAGGACAGGGAGGCCTCGGACACGATGAAGGTGCCCAGAGCGACGGTCGCGTACACGATGATGGGGGCCATCGAGTTCGGGATGATGTGGCTCAGCAGGATGCGCGCGCGGGATGCGCCGGTCGCGCGGGCCGCGGTCACGAACTCTTCGTTCTTGGCGGACAGGACCGAACCGCGGGTGATGCGCGCGATGGAGGTCCAGCCGAACATGGACAGGACGATGACGACCATCATGATGGAGCGCGAGCCCTTGAACATCTGCATGAAGACGATGGCGGCGAGCAGCAGCGGGATGGCGAAGAACACGTCGGTGATGCGCGAGAGCAGCGCGTCGAACCAGCCGCCGAAGTAGCCGGCGAGTGCGCCGACGGTGCCGCCGATCAGGACGACCGCGATGGTCGTGAGGATGCCGACGGACACGGATGCGCGGGCGCCGTAGACGACGCGGGCGTAGATGTCGCAACCCTGCTTGTCGAAGCCGAAGGGGTGACCGGCTGTGGGGCCGGCCAGGGACGAGGACAGCTCGCAGAACTTCGGGTCGGTCGAGGTGAACAGCCACGGGAAGAGGGCGAGGAGCGCGGCGAGCGTGATGATGGCCGCGGCGATCCAGAAGGTCGGGCGGCGGCGCAGGCGCTTCCAGGCCTCGCCCCACATGGACGAGGGGGCACCCTCGTCGGCGACCGCGTCGACGGCACCGAGGCCGGTCTCGTCGATGTCGGAGACGTAGTGGGTCCTGGCCCGCGCGGGTGCGGGTGATGTTGGCGGAAGGAATCTGGTCACTCATAGCGGATCCTCGGGTCGAGCACGGCGTACAGGAGGTCGACGATTAGGTTCGCGATGATGTAGACCATCACGAGCACTGTTGTCATTGAGACGACGGTCTGGGGTTCGCCCTTGATGATGGCGCTCCACAGGGTGCCGCCGACGCCGTGGATGTTGAAGATACCCTCGGTGATGATTGCGCCGCCCATGAGGGCGCCGAGGTCGCCGCCGATGAACGTGGCGACGGGGATGAGGGAGTTGCGCAGGATGTGGCGCGTCATGACAACGCCGTTACTCAGGCCCTTGGCGCGCGCGGTGCGCACGTAGTCGGCGGAGACGTTCTCGGAGACGGACTGGCGGGTCAGTCGGATGACGTAGGCCAGGGAGACGCCGCCGAGCACCATGGCCGGCATGGTGAGGCTCCGGAGGTCGACGGAGGCCGAGGCCGTGGTCGGCAGGATTGCGAGCTGAACGCCCAGGACGTACTGGAGGACGAAGCCCAGGACGAAGGTGGGGACGGAGATCAGCAGCAGGGAGACAACGAGGATGGTGGAGTCGAACCACCCGCCGCGGCGCATGCCCGCGACGACGCCCAGGCCGATGCCGAGGATGGTCTCGATGGCGAGGGCGTAGAGGGCGAGCTTGGCGGTCGTCGGGAAGGCGGTCGCCATGATGGACGTGACCTTCTGGCCGTTGAACGCGGTGCCGAAGTCGAGGGTGAAGACTCCCTTGAGGTACAGCAGGTACTGCATCCAGAAGGGCTTGTCCAGGTTGTACTGGGCGCGGATCTGCGCGGCGGCGGCCTCGGAGAGGCCGCGGTCGCCACCGAGTGCGGCGACGGGGTCACCTGGCATCAGGTAGACCATCGCGAAGATCAGAAAGGTGGCTCCGAAGAAGACCGGGATGGTCTGGAGGAGTCGCCGTCCGATGTAGCGGAGCATGGACAATCCTTTAGTGTTCGTGTCGTGGGAGGGGAGGTTCCGATCCCTGGCGGTGCCTCGCGGGCGAGGTCGACTATGGTCTCATCATAGGGTAAAGAATGGGCAAATGGCGTATCAGTCTCTGATTTTGTATGCCGTATCAATCCCGTGATGCTTTTTTGAGATGAAAGTGTGTGCCGCGTCAATGCGGGTGCGCAGTGCGTCGCTGAGCTGCGTTGATCTGTGTGGGGCTGCCGAAAAGAGATGTGCGAGGGGCGGGCGGCTTGCGCCGCCCGCCCCTGAAGCGAGGTTAACCTCGTGCGATCACTTCTTGGTGATCTTGTACATCACGGGCTGGCCCTTCCAGTCGAACTGGACGTTGTCGACGTTCTTCGACCAACCGCCATTGACGTTCGTGTACCACAGCGGCACGGCAGGCATGTCCTGGAGCAGGATCGTCTGAGCCTGCTGGAGGCTCTTGACGGCGTCTGCGGTGGTGGTGGCGGAGGACGCCTGGGTCATCAGGGAGTCGAACTCGCTGTTGGAGTAGCCGCCCTTGTTGGCGTCGGCACCGGTGGCGTACTGGGGCTGCAGGAAGTTGTACAGCGCCGGGTAGTCGCCCTGCCAGCCATTACGGAACGCGCCGGTCATCTCGTGCTTGTCCTCTGCGTCGAGCAGGGACTTGAAGTCGGCGAAGGGGTTGCCTTCGGCGGCGATGCCCAGGGTGTTCTTGATGGAGTTAGCGGTCGCGTCGACCCATTCCTTGTGGCCACCGTCGGAGTTGTAGCCGATGGTGAAGGTGCCGTCCCACGGGGAGATGGCGTCGGCCTGTGCCCACAGTTCCTTGGCCTTGTCGGGGTTGTAGGTCAGGACGTCGTTGCCGGAGATGTTGGCGTCGTAGCCCTCGAGGTCGGAGCCGTGAAGTCCTTGGCGGGGGTGCGGGTGCCGTTGAAGATGGTCTTCGTGATGGTCTCACGATCGACGGCCATGGAGATGGCCTGGCGGCGCAGGCGGCCTTCCTCACCGGAGAAGTGGGGCAGGTACTGCGGGATCGTGAAGTACTGGACGCCCGCGTAGGGCTGGTTCACGGTGCGGCCCGACAGCTCGGACTCGTAGGTGGCGAACACGGAGGCCGGGACGCCGTCGAGGACGTCGAGGGAGTCGGAGGACAGGTCCTGGTAACCGGCGTCGAGGCTCGTGTAGAAGACGAAGGTCACGCCGTCGTTCTGAGCCTTGGTGTCACCCACGTAGTTCTCGTTGGGGACGGTGCTGAACTTGACGTTGTGCTCCCACGCGTCGGCGGAGGCCATCTTGTAGGGGCCGTTGCCCACGGGGGCCTGGCCGCCGGCCTCGGGGTCAGCGAGGGTCGAGTCCGGGAGCGGCGCGTAGGCGACGTAGCCCAGGCGCGACATGAAGTCCGAGGTGGGGTTCTTCAGCTTCGCGGTGAAGGTGTAGTCGTCGACCTCGGTCAGGCCGGTGATCTCACCGTTGCCCTCATCGTCGGTGCCCTCGAAGATGTTGAAGAACGCAGCCTGCTGCTGCTTCTTCGACGTGATGAGGTTCCAGGCCTTGATGAAGTTGTGGGCCTGGACGGGGGTGCCGTCGGAGAACTTGCGGTCGTTGTGGAGCTTGATGGTCCACTCGGACGCGTCCTCGTTGGGCTCGATGGACTCGGCGACGTCGAGGACGGCCGTGCCGTCAATGTCGTAGCGGACGAGCTGGCTGAACAGGACGGTCAGGATCTTGCCGCCGCCGTTTTCGTTGGTCAGACCCGGCAGGAGCGGGTTCTGGGGCTCGGTGCCGTTGGTCGTGACGACCTTGTCGGCGGAGCCGGACGACGAGGTGCCGCCACCGGCGCAGGCGGTCAGAGCGAGCGCGGCAGCTGCGGGGATGACGAGCCATGCCTTCTTCAGGTTCATGGATTCCTCCTCCTGGTTGATGGGTGGAACTGGGGGCGGTGCCCTCAGGTATGGTCCGAGATTAACCCGTGCCGCGTGGAATTCATGAAAGATGTCCATCATGTGCGCATTACATTTTGGTTACAAACGTAAAAAGTAGGTCAAATGATGGTGTGGGTCACATAAAAGAGCATGGGGTGTGACCAAGTATTCATGCGACGAGGCCGGAGCTGAGCGTGTGCACACACCCGGCCCCGGCCTCGTCGAGTCGAGAAGCGAGAATTAGGAAAGCAAACCCTCGGAAATGAGCCACTCGTGGGCGATCTGAGAGGCGGACTTCTGTTCGACCGTCGACGCCCGGTTCATCTCGATGAGATCCTGCGCGTCCAGCGCTTCACTCACCTGATTGATGACCGCGGTCGCGTCGTCGTTCACCCGCGACGAGGCCAGGGGCACCACGTGCGAAGCCAGGAACAGGCCCTTCGGGTCCGTCAGGACCGTCAGCGTTCCGTCAGCCAGCGCCGGATCCGAGGAATAGATATTGGCCAGCTGGATGTCGCCGTCCTTCAGGGCCTTGACCGTGAGGGGGCCGCCCGAATCCTCGATCGGGGTGAAGTTGACGGTCACTCCGTAGAGGTCCTTCAGTCCGGTCGGGCCGTAGGGGCGCGTGCGTAGCTCCGAATTGCCGCCCAGCGTCAGCGTGCCCGCGTTCGCG
>CAKMQM010000068.1:0-7581 GCA_927911615.1 uncultured Xylanimonas sp. | reverse complement strand
TCCATGGCGATCGCTCGTTGCTCGCGCGCTCACTGTCGCTGAGCTGTCAGCCCCGCTTATCTACCTGGCCGCCCCAGGCCGAGCAGATCGGCTCGGGCGGCGTGCGCGCCCGCGTGGAGAAGTCCGGCATTGAAGAGATCGACCTGGTCTCCGAAGAACTCGCTCGCACCGGCGAACGCATGGCGGGCCGACTCGCAGCCGAGCGACAGGCTGCTGCCGACGCCTCCCACCAGCTGCGTACGCCGCTGACCGCCCTGTCCATGCGCCTGGAGGAAATCGAACTCATCTCCACTGAGGATGAGGTTCGCGCCGAAGCCCGCACCTGCCTCGAACAGGTGGAGCGCATGACCAACGTGGTGACGGAGCTGCTCGACGTTTCCAAGCGTCAGACCAGCCAGACCGAGGCGATCCACATTCTCGAAGTCTTCAACACGGCCCGCGAGGAGTGGGAGGACCAGTTCGAGGCGGCTGGGCGCTCCCTCATCTTCCTCGACGAGGCCGAGCGCCCGATCCTGGCCGACGCCGGAAAGCTCGGGCAGTCCTGGCGACCCTCATTGAAAACTCGCTGCGCTACGGCGGCGGAACCACGCGCGTGTGGGCGCACGCGGGTACGTCCAAGCGTGGCGTCGTCATCGAGGTCAGTGACGAAGGCGAGGGCATCGATGAGTCCCTAGCGCCCGATATCTTCGAAAAGGGTGTCTCTGGGCACGGCTCAACGGGCATCGGTCTGGCCCTTGCCCACGACCTCGCGCAGGCGATGGGCGGGCGCCTCGAGCTCAAGACGAACAAGCCGCCGGTCTTCACCGTGTCGGTCGCCGCGATCCCCGCGTCCCTCGACCCAGATCGCGTCATGCCCGAAGGCCCCCTCATGTCCATGGGACGCCGCTCGCGGCGCTTCTAGCAGCGGAGTACATTGAAAGGCGTGGAACACGAGATGCTGACCCCTCCCACCGTTGCCGTCATTGGCGGCGGACAGCTGGCACGCATGATGCAGGAGAGCGCGGTCGCGCTCGGCATTAACCTTCGGGCCCTCGTCGAGGCCTCGGATGGGTCGACCGGTCAGGTGACCGTCGACAAAGCGGTAGGTGAGCCCGCCGACCTGGACGCGGTCCGCGCGCTCATCGACGGCGCGGACGTCCTCACCTTCGAGCACGAGCACATCCCGGCCCCCACGATGGAGGAGGCGGCCCGCCTCGTCTCCGTTCAGCCCCCGGCGAGCGCCCTCCTGTACGCGCAGGACAAGCTGGCCATGCGCGAACGCCTCACCGACATGGGGATCCCGTGCCCCGCGTGGGCGCGCGTCGAGGATGAGGCACAGCTGGAAGAATTCGGCGCGACGATCGGATGGCCCCTCATCGTCAAAACCCCGCGCGGCGGATACGACGGGCACGGCGTGACGATCGCCCACAGCCCCGCAGACGTGGCCTCCTGGTGGGGAGGTGGCCCCCTGCTGGCCGAGGCCCTGGTTCCCTTCACCGGCGAGGTGGCGGCGCTCCTGGCGCGCACCCCCTCAGGTGAGATCGCCTCGTGGCCCGTCGCCTCCACCGTGCAGGTGGATGGCGTGTGCGCTGAGGTGACTGCCCCCGCGGTTGGCATCCGACCCGAGACTGCCGCCGAAGCGCGCCGCATCGGCGAGCGCATTGCCGACGAGCTGGGCGTCACCGGCGTCCTCGCCGTGGAAATGTTCGTCGTCGGTGAGGGCGCGGACGAACGCGTCCTCGTCAACGAGCTCGCCATGCGCCCCCACAACACTGGGCACTGGACCATCGACGGGGCCGTCACGAGCCAGTTCGAGCAGCACCTGCGCGCCGTTCTCGACCTGCCGCTGGGCTCCACCCAGCTGCGCGCACCGGGGACGCACGCGGTCATGGTCAACCTGCTCGGCTCCTCCTACCCCCAGCCCGCGCGCGCCCTTGCGGACGCCTTCGCAGCCGGGGGAGGGAGCGCGAAGGTTCACCTCTACGGCAAGGAGGTGCGCCCGGGCCGCAAGCTCGGCCACGTCACCGTCGTCGACTCGGATCCCGCCCTCGCTCTCGAGCGAGCACGGGCGGCCGTCAGCGCCCTGCAGGGCGAGGCCCCCACCGACTAACCCTCCCACCTATCCGCGGCCGAGGGACCAGGTGCCCCGGCCTCGTCCCCTTTCCGAAAGGACTGCCCATGACCACCGAGCTCGACATTCAGCTGACCGCCACCGGCGAGGACCCGCTCGTCGGCGTCGTCATGGGCTCTGACTCCGACTGGCCCACGATGGAAGCGGCCGTCGGCGCCCTCGCAGAGTTCGGCATCGCCTGCGAGGTCGGCGTCGTCTCCGCCCACCGCATGCCCGAGGACATGGTTGCTTACGGCCGATCCGCCTCTGCGCGCGGCCTGCGCGTCATCATCGCCGGAGCTGGGGGAGCGGCACACCTGCCCGGCATGCTCGCCGCCCTCACCGAACTGCCCGTCATCGGCGTGCCCGTGCCCCTCAAGCACCTTGATGGCGTCGACTCCCTGCACTCCATCGTCCAGATGCCCGCGGGTGTGCCCGTCGCGACCGTCTCGATCGCGGGTGCGCGCAACGCGGGTCTGCTCGCAGCACGGATCCTTGGAGCCGGCGAAGGGGAACGCGCCGAATCCCTGCGCGCCTCGATGCGCGACTTCCAGAAGGACCTACGCGACGTGGCCAGCGCAAAGGGCGCGGCCCTCGCACAGCGCGTCTCGCAGGCGCACTGAGGCCGCACAACACAAGCCCCGCGCGGGTAGCCGCAAGGGGGCGGCGCGTCGTATCCTGAAGCCATGAGCATTCTCGTTTGTGGCGGCGCCGGCTACATCGGCGCACACGTTGTCCGACTCCTGCGTCAGCGCGGGGATCGCGTCGTCGTCGTCGACGACCTGTCCACCTCCAACGCGGCCAGGGTCGGGGACACGCCCCTGGTTCGCCTCGATGTCGCTACCGATGAAGCCCGTTCCGTCCTCTCCAACCTCATGGTGGACGAGGACGTCACGGCTGTCATCCACTTCTCCGCCCGCAAGCAGGTCGGAGAGTCCGTCAAGCGCCCCGCCTGGTACTACCAGCAGAACATCGGCGGCATGGCCAACGTGCTGGCCGCGATGGAGGACGCCGGCGTCGACCAGATGATCTTCTCGTCCTCGGCCGCCGTCTACGGCATCCCCACCGCCGAGGTTGTCACCGAGGATATGGCCGGACACCCCATCAACCCCTACGGCGAGACCAAGCTGATCGGCGAGTGGATGATGGCCGACTGTGAACGCGCCTGGGACCTGAAGTGGATCGGCCTACGCTACTTCAACGTCGCGGGCGCCGGCTGGCCGACCTGGCCGACCCGGCCATCATGAACCTGATCCCCATGGTCCTCGACCGCATCGAGCGCGGCGAGAGCGCCAAGATCTTCGGCACTGACTACGACACCCCGGACGGCACCTGCGTGCGCGACTACATCCACGTCCTGGACCTGGCCGAGGCCCACATCGCAGCGCTCGACGTGCTCGCCGAGGGGCGCCAGCCCGACCACCACACCTACAACGTGGGCACCGGCCTGGGCACCTCCGTGCGCGAGATCATCGACGGCCTGCGCCGCGTCATCGGCTGGGACTTCCCGGTCGAGGAGCTGGACCGTCGCGCGGGCGACCCGCCCAAGCTGATTGGCGACCCGCTGTCCATCGGCGTGGACCTGGGCTGGAAGGCCAACAACGGCCTCAACGAGATCCTCACCTCCGCGTGGGAAGGCTGGCAGGCGGGTCCGCGCCCGATCACCGTCCCCGGCTCCTGAGCGCGTGTGCGCCCAGACTCAGCTCCGGCCTCGTTCCTAACTGTGGGAACGAGGCCGGGGTTTATCTGTCGCCTATTGGCGGGTTCGGATGGAGTACGTCAGACCCCGTCGACCTGGTTGAGGTCTGCTGTGGTCAGTGTGCCCGCACGGAGCTTGGCGAAGAAGTCGTCCGCGGTCGTGTCGCGCAGCAGTACGGCGGAGGCTCCGGCGTTCGTCGTGAAGTTCAGCGACTCGATCGGGGGGACGCCCATCATCTGATTCGACGAGGCGCCGCGCAGCGCCCATACGAGCGACGCGACCGTCACGACTGAGGAGTCCTCGTCGATGGTGAAGGACTTCGAACCGGCGCGCTCCACGCGCAGGGTCTTCGCGGGATTAACGAGGGTCGAAGGCGAGGCTGCCGAAGAAATGACCTTCGAAATCACCTGACGCTGACGCTTCGTACGGCCGATGTCGCCCTCGGGATCCTGGTAGCGCATACGCGAGAACTGCAGGGCGGTCGTGCCGTCCACCGTGTGGCAGCCGGCGGTCCACTTCAGGCCGGAGTACTGGTCGTCCGCGTCGTTGTCGTAGCACAGCTCGACGCCGCCGACCGCGTCCACCATGTCGGGCACTGCACCCATGCCGATCTGCACGAAGTGATCGACGGTGAGACCCGTCAGCTTCTCCACGGTCTCCACGAGCAGCTGCGGGCCGCCGTACGCGTAGGAGGCGTTGATCTTGTCCCAGCCGACGCCCGGGATCTCCGCGTAGGTGTCACGCGGAATCGACAGCGCGACCTTCTGCCCGTTCGGGGCGACGTTGACGAGCATGATCGAGTCGGCGCGCTCGGATTCGTTGAAGCCGTCTTGGACGGCGCCGTCGGCGCGCGAATCGGAACCCGCCAGCAGGTAGGTCGTGCCCGGAGTATCGGCGGCCCCCGACAGGGCGCTCACGCGACCCATGTTCGTATTGGCATCCCACATGAGGAATCCGCCCCACGCGAGGACGAGGACCAGGAACAGGCACAGTGTCTTGAGAATCGGATGGCGGCGCTTGCGACGCCTCGGCTTTACAGCCGGGGCCGTGGGAGCGACCGGCGCGGGGGCCGGCGCAGGTGCGCTCTGGGGGCGATTGATCGTGACCTGTCGGGGCCCGTTGCCCGACGGCGCATACGTGCCCGAGCTGGACGAGCGGCCGGAACCCGGCGCGTAGGACGGCGGGTTGGCCGCCGAGGCCGGCTGGAACGACGGCGGCTGCTGGGCCGGGGTGCGGCGCGGGAAAATCGACTGGGAGTCCCTCTGCGGCTGATCCAGCGTGCGGGGCATCAGCGGGCGAGCAGCCGCAGCCTCGTCGTCCGAGATTCTCCACATCTGCGGGGCCAGAGCCTCCGGCGGGGGAGTGGGTGCGCCACCGCGCACCTCCTCACCGACGACGTGAGCATCGTCGGATCCGGGGCGGCGTCTCTTCGGGTCAGGCGTAAACGAAGGAGGATTGCTCATTGGTTCTTTGGCGGGCAGGTGGCGGCTGACTTCTTGGCGGCTTCCTCGTTCGCCGCGTTATTCGCGACCGAGGCGGACTGCTCGGTGTTATCCGTGGAGGTCTCCTCCGGGCTGGGATCGGTCGTCGGAGCCTGCGTCGGAGTGGGGGTCGAAGGAGCCGTCGTCGCGGTCGGATCGGGAACAACGAGCTGCGCGCCGTTGCCGTCCGTGTAGGTCGTGCCCACGGGCAGGGCCTGGTCGTTCTTCAGGGCGGTCCACACGTTGCGGGCCATCGGCTCGGAGGGGATGCGGCGGTTCGGATCCCAGGAGGGTTCTTCGACCGGCATCGTCACGAACTGGATGTTGGAACGGTCGAT
The DNA here is from genome assembly GCA_927911615.1 of uncultured Xylanimonas sp. Classification (GTDB taxonomy): domain Bacteria; phylum Actinomycetota; class Actinomycetes; order Actinomycetales; family Actinomycetaceae; genus Pauljensenia. Next base: position 1,974 of record CAKMQM010000068.1, on the reverse strand, counting down.
GTTCTGCAGCACGTTGATGAGGAGGGACGCATCTGAGCTGGCGTTGCCCAGGTTGGGGGACACGTTCACGGAGGAAATCGCGGCCTGCAGGAAGCTGATGAGCGAGCCGGGGTCCGTCACGTAGTTCTTGTCCTGCAGCTCGCGCAGCATCGCGGAAATCAGCTGCTGCTGGCGGCCGATACGGGAGATGTCGGATCCATCGCCCTGGCCCTTACGCGAGCGCATGTAGGCCAGCGCGTGCGTGCCCGACAGCTTCCAGCAGCCCGCGTCGATGTAGAGCTGGGCAGAGTCGTCGTCGATGCGATCGGGGATGTTGAACCAGACGCCGCCCAGGGCGTCGATCATGTTAATAAAGCCCGCAAAATCAACGACCATGAAGGCGTCGATGGACATGCCGGAGAGCTTTTCGACGGTCGAGCGCACGCACGCGATGCCGGGGCCGATGTCTTCCGGTTCATCGCCACCGTCCGCGCCGTAGACCATCGCGTTGTTGAACATGTCGTCCGTGGTCGGCTCGCTGGTGGTGCCATCGCGGTGCTTACACGCCGGGATGTCCACCAGGGTGTCGCGGGGGATGGAAACGATCTGCACGCGGGAGCGGTCCGCGCTGACGTGAATCACCATCGTCGAGTCGTTGCGCAGGCCAGGTACATCGTCCGCGTCGCCCGCGCCCAGCTCGCCGCTGGCGCCGTTACGCGAGTCGGTGCCGACCACGAGGATGTTGACGGCGCGGCCGTCGAACGAGTCCGGGGTGGCCTTGTTCTGTTCGTCGCTCGCGTAGGCGTCGATGCTGACGACACGGTTGGCGAACTGAGTGCTCAGCTTGGCGTAGACGAAGCCTGCGGAGGATACGACGAACAGGACCCCGGCCAGGAGCACGGCGAGCGCGCCGCGCAGGAAGCCGAAGCGTCCAAAGTTGACGGCCGAGTGCTGGATCGGTCGCAGATTCACGTTACTCATCATTCGTAACCATATCGTTATCTGGCGTGTTTGTCGGTGAAGCAGGGCCGTTAGCGGCGCGTTCCACTCCGCTCGCATCAGCGTGTGAGCTGCTCGTCTCGGTGCGGGCGTCCCTCGGATCGTCGGGTGGAAGGACGTGTGCGAGGGCGAGGGAGCGGGCTAGTTCAGCCATGCGCTCCTCGGCGCGGGCCTCGCGTCGATAGCCGGTCACCATCTGCGCGATCAACGCGATGACGAGGCCGTAGACGATCAGGTTGACCCCTCGCTCAACGCCGATTGCGTGGGCAGCCGTGTTGGCCAGCGAGGGCACGAGGATGGCCACGATAGCCGCGGCGACGACCGCTCCGATGCCGATGCGGCGCAACGCCAGGGACGAGGCCGAGGACACCGGGCGCACCAGCCACCACGCGGTGAGCGCGAGGGCGAGGAGCAGGAGGATGCGGATGGCGAGGTAGGCGCTCATCGTCCCCCCAACGCGAGGTCGACGACGATGTTGACGGAGTTGAGCAGAGGCTGGCCCTTCGCCCGCGAGTAGTCCGTGTAGGAAATCGTCACCGGGTGCTCGGCGCCGGGCAGGCCACAGGCGGCCAGCTGGGAGACGATCTGCGAGGCGTGGGCCATGCGTGCGTGGGTGAGATGCACGTGGGCAAGGGCGTCGGCACGGATCACGCGCAGCCCGTTGTGCGTGTCCGTGAGATCCAAGCCCGTGCGCAGCCGGGCCACCAAAGCTCCGAGGCGCAGCATGGCGCGTTTGACCCTACCCGCCGACGATGGGGAACCCGACAGGAAACGAGATCCGAGGACGAACGCGAGGTCCTCCCGGCGTGCCCGCTCGACCATGGCTGCCGCCTCGGCGGGTCGTGCTGGCCGTCGGCGTCGAAAGTGACCACGTATCGCGCCCCGCGGGCGAGGGCCGCATCGAAGCCGGTTTGGAGGGCAGCGCCCTGCCCCAGGTTGACGCGGGTGTCTCGGCGGTGTAGGCTCCGAGCGGCGCGAGCGATGGCAGCGGTGTTG
>CAKMQM010000067.1:0-6877 GCA_927911615.1 uncultured Xylanimonas sp. | reverse complement strand
AAGGCCTGCGAGCCAGACCCAGGCGACCGACGAGATTCTCTACACCCTCGTGCCGGACTCCCTGCTGCTGCACTACATCACCGATGAGGATCTGCGCGCGCGCGTCAAGCGCATCATCCGTGAGGGCCGGCGTTTCGATCTGCTCCTCAATCCGACGGAGAAGGACCTGCGCCGTAACCTGACCGTGTGGCTCCAGAAGCAGAACCATAGGCGTAAGTTCGCCCGCTACTATCCGGAACCCACCGAGACGTCCTACTAACGTCACGCCCATTCCCTGCCCGGCCCCGGCCTCGTCTGTGGGGGAGAAGCCCCTGATAGACTGACTTCCTACGCGACCGATATTTCCGACCAACGAGGACACCATGACGACAACCGCACTCGTGCCCATTTCTCAGGAAGACAAGATCGCCGCGGTCTCTGGCTTCCAGGACCGCTCCCTGCCCATCGAACAGACGTGCGTGTGGGAAGCGTTTGAAGAATCCCAGGGCCACGGAGTGTGGGGACGCTACGCCTGGTGCGAGGATGATTCCAAGATCGCGTTCATCACCCTCTATAAGTATTCGGTGCGCGGCGTCCACTACCTGTGGGCGAAGTGGGGACCCGCGTGGGTCAAGGAAGCCTCCCCGGAGCGCGAAGCCGCTCTGCGAGCGGACCTCGTGCGTGAGATTAAGGCGAAGGACAAGACCGTCGCCTTCGTCCGCCTGCACGCCATCTACCAGCACCCCGACCTGTGCATGCCGCTGCAGACGATCTCCTACGATCGCACCGTCGTCATCGATACCTCCGGCAAGACCGAAGAAGCGATCCTCGCCGCCATGCCCAAGGCCGGCAAACGCTCGATCCGCTCCGGCCTGAAGAAGGGCAAGGCCGAGGGTGTCACCTTCCATGAGGACACCGCCAACGCCGAGGCCGTCATCGACGAGTACTACGCCGTCATGGAGGAGACCGCCAAGCGCGACGGCTTCCGTCCCCACCCCAAGGAGTACTACCTCAGCCTGCTCAAGACGCTGGGCCCGCAGCACGCCCGCATTTTCTCGACGCGCGATGCCGACGGAAACATCCTGTGCTGGGACTTCTGCCTCGTCGAAGGAATCCGTGCACAGGCCGAATACGGCGCCTCCACCGAGGCCGGCCGTCGCCTGCGCCAGCCCCCGGTCCTGGATTTCCTGGCCGCCGAATTCCTTGCCCGCGACGGCGTGCGCGAATTCGACCTCATGGGCGCGCACTCGCCGCGCTGCCCCGACCTCTATAGCGTCGGAAAGTACAAGAGCGCCTTCGCCACGCACTTCACAGACGTGCCCGGTGGCTGGGACATGCCCATCAAGAAGGCCACCTACCGTGCCCTGAGTGCCGCGAAGGCCGTGAAGGACTGGCGCGCCCGCTCCTGAAGCGTTCGCGCCACGGGGCTAGAATTCAATTCGCAACACAATCTCGCGTATCTAACGAAACTAGGAGACACAGTGCCCGATATCTCGCTCGTCATTGACGGACACGAACAGACCGTACCGGCGGGGACCACGGGCACAACGTGGTTCGAGAAGTCGCGCGACGTCGTCGCCATCAAGGTTGACGGCACGCCGCGTGACCTTGAGACGCCTTTTGAAGCAGGAACGACCGTCGAGGCCATCACCCTGGCCAGCGAGGACGGCCTGAACATCCTGCGCCACAGTGCCACGCACGTGCTCGCGCAGGCGGTCCAGGACGTCTTCCCGGACGTCAACCTCGGCATCGGCCCTTTCATCACCGACGGCTTCTACTACGACTTCGGCAACATCGACGCGGTGACCCCTGAGCTGCTGCGCGACCTCGAGAAGCGTATGAAGCGCATCATCAAGGAAGGCCAGCGCTTCGTGCGCCGCGAGATTTCCGAGGAGCAGGCTGTCGTCGAGCTTGCTGAGCAGCCCTACAAGCTCGAGCTCGTCACCACGAAGGGTAAGGGCGCCGAGGGTGCTTCCGTCGAGGTCGGCGGCGGCACGCTCACCATGTACGACAACGTGCGCCGCGACGGATCGGTGGCCTGGAAGGACCTGTGCCGCGGTCCCCACCTGCCCTCCACCAAGCTGATCGGCAACGGCTTCGCGCTGACCAAGGCATCGGCCGCCTACTGGAAGGGCGACCAGTCCAACGATCAGCTCCAGCGCATCTACGGCACCGCCTGGGCCTCCAAGGAAGACCTCGTCGCCTACCAGGAGCGCATCAAGGAGGCCGAGCGCCGCGACCACCGTCGCCTCGGCGCCGAGCTGGACCTGTACTCCTTCCCCGAGGAGATCGGCCCCGGCCTCGTTGTCTTCCATCCCAAGGGTGGCATCCTGCGTCACGAGATCGAGTCCTACGTGACTGGCCGTCACAAGGCAGCCGGCTTCGACTTCGTGCACACCCCCGAGATCTCCAAGGGTGGACTCTTCCACACGTCGGGTCACCTGCCCTACTACGCGGACACGATGTTCCCGCCCATGCTCGTCGATGAAGAGCGCGACGAGGACGGCAACGTGACCAAGGCAGGCCAGGAGTACTACCTCAAGGCTATGAACTGCCCGATGCACAACCTGATCTTCCGTTCGCGTGGCCGCTCCTACCGCGAGCTGCCCCTGCGCTTCTACGAGCTGGGTCACGACTACCGCTACGAGAAGAGCGGCGTCGTCCACGGCCTGACCCGCATGCGCGGCTTCACGCAGGACGACTCGCACACCTACTGCACGCCTGAGCAGGCCTCGGAGGAGATCCGCACCCAGATCGAGTTCTTCCTGTCGATTCTTTCCGCTTTCGGCCTCAAGGACTTCTACCTGGAGCTGTCCACGCGCGACGAGGACGGCAAGAAGAAGGACAAGTTCATCGGCTCGGATGAGGATTGGGCGGCTGCCACGAAGGCCCTCGAGGACGCCTGCGCCGCGACCGGCCTCGACCTGGTTCCGGATCCGGGTGGCGCCGCCTTCTACGGCCCCAAGGTCTCCGTGCAGGTCAAGGACGCGATCGGTCGTACCTGGCAGATGTCGACGATCCAGTACGACTTCAACCAGCCCGACCGCTTCGATCTGGAGTACACGGCGGCCGACGGTAGCCGTCAGCGCCCCGTCATGATCCACTCCGCCAAGCTGGGCTCCGTCGAGCGCTTCATCGGTGTGCTCACCGAGCACTACGCGGGCGCATTCCCGGCGTGGCTCTCGCCCGTCCAGGTGCGTCTCATCCCCGTCGCCGAGGCCTTTGACGGCTACGTCAAGGACGTCGCCGCCAAGCTGCGCGAGCGCGGCGTGCGCGTCGAAACCGACCTGTCGGACGACCGCTTCGGCAAGAAGATTCGCAACGCCTCCAAGGACAAGATTCCGTTCACGCTCATCGCCGGCGGCGAAGACGTCGAGGCGGGCGCGGTCTCCTTCCGTCTGCGTGACGGCTCGCAGCACAACGGCGTCGCCGTTGATCGCGCGGTCGAACTGATCGTCTCGCACATCGAGCAGCGCAACAACGCCGACCAGATCGACGGCCTCGACGAGGCGTGAACGACATGATCGACGTAGGTGCCGACTCGATCGGTACCCCGAACGGCCCGTTGCCGACCGAGGACGCCCGCTCACTGGCGGGTGTCCCGGACGGCTTCGGTCGTTTCTGGACCCCCTACCGGATGGCCTATATCCGCGGCGAAGGCAAGCCCGCCGACGCCTCGGACGTGGGGTGCCCGTTCTGCACGGCGCCCGGTAAGGATGACCAGGTTGGACTGATCGTCTACCGCGGCGACACGTGCTTCGTGCTCATGAACTTGTTCCCCTACAATTCCGGGCACCTGCTCGTGTGCCCGTATCGTCACGTCTCTGACTACACGGAGCTCACCGACGAGGAACGCGTCGAGCTGGGCAACCTGACGGCGACCGCCATGCGTGTCACCCGCGCCGTTGCCTCTCCGGCGGGCTTCAACCTCGGCATGAACCAGGGCGAGGTGGCCGGTGCCGGCATCGCCGCCCACCTGCACCAGCACGTCGTTCCGCGCTGGCTGGGCGACGCGAACTTCCTGCCGATTATTGCGCAGACGAAGGCCGTGCCTGAGCTCCTCGAGGATGCTCGTGCTCGGCTCGCCGCCGCTTGGCCCAAGGAGGACTGATGCTCGGAAACCACGGACGTTCCATCACGAAGGCCATCTTTACGCCTCTCGCTCGCATTCTCGCACGCGTGGGCGTCACCCCGAACATGGTGACGGTTGCGGGCACTGTTGCGACGGTCGCGATCGCGGTTATCTGCATTCCTCAGGGATGGATTTGGCAGGGCGGCATCGCCCTGGCCGTCGTCATGTTTGGCGACTCCGTGGACGGCACGCTCGCGCGCATGACGACGGGCGGCACGCGTTTTGGTGCCTTCCTGGATTCGACGCTCGATCGCTTGGGTGATGGCGCCGTGTTCGGCTCCCTCACCGCCTACGCGGTCTTCCAGATGGACGACTCGTTCGTGCGCACATGGGCGATCATCGCCGGCATCTGCTCGATTGTCGGTGCTGCCGCCGTGCCCTACGCGCGCGCCCGCGCCGAATCCGTCGGCGTCGTGGCCAAGCTGGGCATCGCCGAGCGCACCGACCGTCTCATCATCGGCATGGGCACGGCGATCCTCATGAGCCTCGGTCTGCCCGAGTGGGTGTTTGCGGCTGGCCTGACCTGGGTTGCGTTTGCGTCCTTCGTGACCGTCTGCCAGCGCATCTGGTTCACTGCCCGCAACATCGACGAAGGAACGCCGTGAGTTTTTCGCCCCTGTCGCTCGCTTTTTCGATCGCCCCCCGTTTGCCGCTGCGCCTCGTCATGCGTATGGCGGACACTGGCGCATCGATTGCGGCCAGGCGCGGGGGAGCCATGATCGACCGGCTGCGCGTCAACATGGCGCGTTTAACCGGAAACGAGCCGTCCGCCCACGAGGTGCGTGACGCGGTCCGGTCGCACATCCGCAACTACGCTGAGCAGCTGATGCTCGGATCGCGTCGCGGTGAGCCGTTGCTCGAGGGAGTCTCCTTCGAGGGCTTCGAGGCCCTGGCTGCGGCCAGCGAAGATGGCCCGGTCGTCCTCGCTCTCGGACACTCCGGCAGCTGGGATCGTGCTGGCGCGTGGGTGTGCGCACACGGTCGTGGCATCGTGACCGTGGCTGAAAAGGTGGAGCCTCCCGCGCTGTTTGAACGTTTCGTGTCGCTGCGCGAAGGCCTCGGAATGGAGATTATTGGCGTCGCGAAGGGAGAGTCGGTCTTTTCCACCCTCATCGAGCGCGTGCGCGGCCGTAGCGTCATCGTTCCGCTTCTTGCAGACCGGGATATTTCGGGTTCGGGCATTGAGGTCGACCTGGGGACGCGGCGCGCACTTGTCGCCGCGGGTCCCGCCGCGCTCGCGACCAAGCTGGAGCGTCCGCTCTTTGCAGCCTGCATCACGTACGAGAACGAGACACCCACAGGGGCCGATGTCCGCGTGCGTTGCGTTGGACCGATCAATGCGGATGGCCAGGAGCGGCCCGGCCTCAATCGCGTCGAAGCCCTCACGCAGGCGTGGGTAGACGAATTTGCCGCCATGATGGCGACCAAGGCGCAGGACTGGCACATGATGCAGCGCGTGTATGTGGAGGATCTTGACCCCGAGCGCCTGGCTCGCGCGAGGGCCGAGCATGAGAGGAAGAATCGATGAAGATTGGAATCGTGAATCCGTACTCCTGGGATGTGCCCGGGGGAGTGGGTTTCCACATTCGCGACCTCGCGTTGAAGCTGCGGTCCCGCGGACACGACGTTCAGGTGCTGACGCCGTCGACCTCGGAGGACCTGCCTGAGTGGATCACGTCCGCCGGTTCGTCCGTGTCGATCCCCTTTAACGGATCGGTGGCCAATATTTCCGTGAAGCCGAAGGCGCTCGCGCGTACTCGCCGTTGGCTGGCAGACAACGATTTTGACGTCGTGCACGTCCACGAGCCTGTCGTTCCCTCGGTGTCAATGGCAGCCGCGATGCTTTCGACTGCCCCCCTCGTGGGGACATTCCACGCGGCCCTCGGTCGGTCGGTCTCGCGCGCGATTGCCTCGGCGCCCATGCGCCTGTACATGGAACGCATCGGAGTACGCATCGCGGTGTCCGAGGAGGCACGCCGAACGCTGATCGAGCACCACGGCGGCGATGCCGTCATTATTCCGAACGGGGTGGAGACGGCCTCGTTCCGCACCGCACAGCCCCTTGAACAGTGGGTGGCGACGGACGAACGTCCGGTCATCGTGTTCCTCGGCCGCCTTGATGAGCCCCGCAAGGGTCTGAGCATTTTCGCCGGTGCCATTGCTGGTGTGCTCGAGCGTTTCCCGGGCGCCCGTTTCCTGATTGCCGGCCGAGGAGATGCCCCGGAGATTCGCCAGGCCGTCGAGCGTTTTGGTGATTCCGTGTCTTTCCTGGGTGGAATTAGCGACGAGGAGAAGGAATCCTTGCTCGCGGGCGCCAGCATCTACGTCGCTCCGCAGACGGGCGGCGAGTCTTTCGGTATCGTCCTTGTCGAGGCGATGGCAGCTCATACGGCTGTCGTTGCCTCGGATATCCCAGCCTTCCGTGCGGTGCTTGAGGACGGGCGAGCTGGCGCGCTCTTCGAGACGGGCAACAGCGACTCGCTCGCACGCACACTCATCGACCTGCTGACAGACCGCGACCGCCTCGAGGAACTGTCCGCAGCCGGAGCGCGCTCATCGGCGCAGTACGACTGGGAGGTTGTGGCGGATAAGGTCTTCGAGGTCTACAAGGCTGCGATCGCCATGGGAGTCCCGCCGAATCGGGAACGCGACCGGGCCGACGTGGACCTGATCCCGAGGCCGCGGCGAAGAAGGGGAGGAACTCGCATGAGCTCGCCTGTCCCCTGGCTGCTTGCGCTATCGTATTCGCCGTTATCGCGCTCGGCG
>CAKMQM010000066.1:0-2543 GCA_927911615.1 uncultured Xylanimonas sp. | reverse complement strand
CGGAGTCGCCTCACGCACGACGCTAATCCAGTGAGCCTCACGCAGGCGATCAAGGGCACGACGCAGCGTCCGCGCAGACAGGCCAGTCAGGCGAGCCAGCTCAGCCTGCGCGACCTCGACATGACCGTCATCAGCGATGAGGCCGAGCATCGTCTCCGCGACGGTACGGGCCTGCACGTCATCAGCGGCAATCGCGATAGCCTCAGTCATTTGTCTCACCCCCTCTGACGGTCTTCCTGCATCTGCAGAAGGCCGCGACGCATCTCGCGGAACTCGCGTGTGTTCGTGCGCCAGTCCTGCCACAGCCCCGCCGTCACCAGCGCCAGCAGCGCCAGGACGAGGACGCCCATCATCGTTTCGGTCACTTGTCTGCCTCTTCCTGCTCGGTGTTTCCTGCGGCAAAAATCGTCGTGCCGCAGTTCGGGCACTCAAACGTTGGTGCCGACGGCGTCGGCGGTGCCCAGTCCGGCTTCTCCACGACGGCCGCGCGCACCTCGACGATCCGGCGCGCGTGCATCACGGACGGGCTCGGCGGCGACATCAGCAGCAGCCCCTGGCGCTCGACCTCATCAACGAACGCGGCGTTAGCCAGCCCCAGCAGGTGCGGCATCGGCAGGTTCGCGTCCTCGATAGGGAACTCAACGATCATCTCGACGGACCTCATGCCCGACGCTCCTTCCACGCGACGTAGACCAGGCGCTCGGCGAGCGCCGTCGGGGGCAGGATCGCGGCCGCAGCCGCCACCCACCCGTCAATCAGGGACCCGAGCCACCACGCCAGCACCAGCAGGGCCAGCGCCACGAACAGCCTCGCAACATTCATCGCGTTCACTGCTTTCCTCCCTGTGCCTCACGCGCACGCGAGCGCGCCAACGCAATCCGCTTTTGCGCGGCCGTCTGACGCTTGCGCAGCTTCATCACCGCATCGAGGCGCCGTAGCGCTTCTAACACCGGCGCGCTCAACGCGACTGTCTCGGTCGTGTTAACCTGATTCATGACTGATAGTCCTTTCTTGGACTGCCCCGGCCGACCCCAATCGGCCGGGGCGCTTTTCTTTTCAACTGGGGACCGTGGGGCCGGGCGGAGACTCGCAACCCACCAACACTCAAACCCGGCCCCACGGAGCTAACCTCGCCGCACCCCGCCCTCGGGATGCGCGAAAATCTTGTACTTCGACACCTGAACGGTGTGGCCTGCCGGGGTATGAGCACTGGCCCCCGGCAGGCCACGGTCTCCCTCAGCACCGCAGGAGTAAGCGGAGGAAGATGCTGAGGAAGATGAACCATCCGCACCACGGACGGCTCCCTCCCCGGTAAGGTGGGTAACACCCGCCAGGCCGCACGAAGCAGTGCAGCCACCACACCTCACCGAGGAGGAAGAATGACAACCATGTCCGCTGGCCCCACCCTTGCTGCCACTCTCGACAACATCAAGCAGCGACTGCAGAGCCAACAGCACACTCTCGAAATCTCTCTGGCTGACAGAGATGTTGACGCTTACCAGCGGCTCGCTATCCGCGCGGAACTCGATGCGCTCTGGGAGGCTGTTGAAGTGCTCGCCGCCCTCATGTCCGGCGTGGAACTTAGTCGTGTGCCGATTCACGATTATTTCGGAGAGCGACGGGACTCGTGACTCGCGCGCCTGCTGCCCCTCTCGAGCGAGATACTCCGCAGCAGCGCCGCCCACCGCAGACTCGCGAATGTTCGACGCATGGGGTGTTCGCGATGTCGGCCGACGAGACCGCGCGGGCAGCAGCGCCCGCCCCAGCCGCAGAGCGTTCACTGCGCTCGAAGGAATCGAGGAACATCTCCGCTTCTCGCAGGTCTTCACATGCTTTGATGACAGCCCTCTGAGCATCCTGGTAGGTCTTACGGGCCTGAGTCTCTCTGCGATTCACTCTGCGCCACCCCGCTCACCACGCTTCTCCGGAGCCTGCAGGCATTCGAGCGCGTGTGTATTCAGGCGTCGCCACTTCACCAGGACCGCATCCTGAATCTGCAGCATGTCGCTCTGCGTGCGAGCAAGAAGCGCTTCGTCGAACCAGCAACGAATATGCGGCGATCCAAGGATGAGCGCCGTCTGCTGCAGCGCCGCAGCCGCTTCGAGGAGCTTGCTCTCCGCGTATGCTTCATGATCGCCGTCGACGCGCAGGACCTTGCAGGGCTGCGCATCCTCACGGATGAGCGGCGCGTCAGTGTTCAACGCCTCGATGCGAGTAGTTGTGCAGCCCTCTGCTTCACCGAAGATCATGCTGCGCCACCTCCGACCACGGCCTCCTCCACAGCGGGGTGGACGCAAATGTGTATGCGGGTCCGTACCATGCGTGCAACGCCCGTTTGAGGGCGTTTGAGTTCGCATGAAAGGAGGTGACAGGCATGGCGAAAGGCGGAAAGAGCGGAGGCGGCAAGTCCTCCAAGGGCACTTACCGAAGCGCCGTGACCGGACGTTACGTCACGGCCACTTACGGCAAGGGCCACCCGAACACGACCATCAAGGAATCCGGCAAGTGATCCACTCATCGTGTTCTCCCGGTGGCGGCACCCC
>CAKMQM010000065.1:0-19243 GCA_927911615.1 uncultured Xylanimonas sp. | reverse complement strand
ATGAACGAGGAGAACCCTCCCACGGTCCCCGAGGGCATCGCCGTGCGTGACATGATGCGCGTCAAGTACGAGCCGCGCGCCTCCAACGAGGTTCTCATCATCACGGGCTACTCCGGGGCGGGTCGTACCGGTGCCGCCCGCGCACTCGAAGACCTTGACTGGTACGTCGTCGACAACCTGCCGCCGACGATGCTGCCCGCGCTCGTCGGCATGATGTCGAATGACCCAGCTGCGGGCGTGCACCGACTGGCTGTCGGCGTGGACGTGCGCTCGCGTACGTTCTTCCGCACGCTTGATGCCACGCTCGAACAGCTCAAGGGCGCGGGCATTGTCTATCGCGTCATCTTCCTCGAGGCCAGCCCTGAGACGCTAGTGCGTCGCTACGAATCCAACCGCCGCCCGCATCCCCTCCAGGGCGCCGGTACCCTCATGGACGGCATCAAGGCCGAGATGCGCCTGCTCGCGCCGCTTCGTCGCGCCGCCGACGAGGTCATCGACACGTCCACGATGAGCGTCCACGATCTGACGAGGCGCATTCGTGACATCGTGGCGGGGGAGGAGCGCCCCCTGCAGGTCACCGTCGAATCGTTCGGCTTCAAGCACGGCCTGCCTCTCGACGCCGATCATGTCGTCGACGTGCGCTTTCTCAAGAATCCGTACTGGGTGGACGAACTGCGTCACCTCACGGGGAAGGACCAGGCGGTCGCCGACTACGTGCTCTCCCAGCCGGGTGCGCGCGATTTTGCCCTTGGATACGCCGACCTTCTCGCCCCCATGCTCAGCGGCTATCTGGCAGAATTGAAGCCATTCGTCACGATTGCCGTCGGATGCACGGGTGGAAAGCACCGCTCTGTTGCGTGCTCTGAGGCAATCGCGCAACGCCTGCGCTCACACGGATACACGGTTCGCGTGATGCACCGTGACATTGGGAGAGACTGATGCCCTATCTTGATGCAGCCGGCTGGGTTCAACGTGGAGAATCCGGCCAGAACATTGTCGCCCTCGGCGGCGGACACGGACTGTCCGCGACCCTGCGGGCGCTGCGCCACATCACGCGCGCGCTGACGGCGATTGTGACCGTCGCCGACGACGGAGGTAGCTCCGGCCGACTGCGCCAGGAGATGCCGATCCTGCCTCCCGGCGACCTGCGCATGGCGCTGGCATCTCTCTGCGAGGAATCCGAGTGGGGCCTGACCTGGCGCGATGTCATGCAGCTGCGCCTGGATACGAGTGGACCCCTCAATGGGCACGCGCTCGGCAACCTGCTGATCTCCGGCCTGTGGCAGCTCCTCGACGATCCCGTCGAAGGTCTCGACTGGGTCGGACGTCTTCTCGGTGCGCAGGGGCGCGTCCTGCCCATGTCGACGACGCCGATTGACATCGAGGCGGACATGAACGACGCGGCCGCCGCTACGTCGTGTCCGGCCAGTCCAAGGTCGCCGTCGCCCCCGGCACCGTCGAGCATGTGCGCATCACGCCCGAGGCTCCCGAGGTACCCTCAGCCGTCACAGAGGCAATTTCTGAGGCCGACTGGGTGGTCCTGGGGCCCGGTTCCTGGTACACCTCCGTGATCCCGCACCTGCTGGTGCCGGATATTAATCGCACTCTCGCTACGACCGACGCGCACCGTGCGCTCGTCCTCAACCTGGCTCGCCAGCGCGGCGAAACCGACCTCATGTCGACCGCCGACCATGTGCGTGTCCTGCGCGAGTACGCTCCCATGCTCAAGCTTGATGTGGTGGTCGCCGACCCGACGGCCTGCGACGATATCGACGACCTCATCGTTGCCGCCGAAGAACTCGGTGCTCGCGTTCTCCTGCGACAGGTTCGCACGGGTGATGGTGCCCCGCACCACGACCCGCTGCGCCTCGCCGCCGCGCTGCGTGACGCATTTGACGGCTCCTCGGTGAGGTAGGACAGAGCGAAACGTGGTTACCTTAGAACCTGTTGCCTGCTGACAAACGACATGACATATCTGGAGAAGCCGTGTCCCTGACATCTGACATGAAGGACGAGCTGGCGCGCGCCGTCGTTACGACGCCGTCTGAGGTCGCCGCCGAAGTGAGCGCGACGCTGCGTTTCGCGGGAGGCCTGCACCTCGTGGGTGGGCGCATCCTCGTCGAGGCCGAGCTTGACTCGCCCGTGGCGGCGCGCGCCTGCGCACCTACCTGCAGGCTCTGTACAACGCCGAGTCTTCTGTCGTCGTGGTGTCCGGTTCTTCTCTGCGACGTGGCAAGCGCTATGTCGTGCGCGTCGTTCACAAGGCCGACGAGCTTGCGCGCCTCACGGGCCTCGTCGACTCTCTGCGTCGACCCGTGCGCGGCCTGCCGCCCGTGCTCGTCGCCTCCGGGACCGCCGAGGCCGCTGCCATCTGGCGCGGCGCCTTCCTCGCGCGCGGCTCTCTCATGGAACCCGGACGCTCTTCTTCGCTGGAGATCACGTGCCCCGGCCCCGAGGTTGCCCTCGCGATGGTCGGGTGCGCGCGTAAGCTCGGCGCGGCCGCCCGCTCCAAGGAGGTTCGCGGCAACGACCGCGTCTCCGTCCGCGATTCGGACGCAATCGGCACGCTCATCTCCGCCATGGGTGCCCCCCAGACCTTCGAGGCGTGGCAGGAGCGGCGCGAACGCCGCGAGGCCCGAGGCAGCGCCAACCGACTGGCTAACTTTGACGACGCGAACCTGCGCCGCTCCGCCCGCGCGGCCGTCGCCGCGGGTGCCCGCGTCGAACGCGCCTTCGAGATCCTCGGGGACGACGTCCCCGCCCACCTTCTCGAGGCCGGCACGCTGCGCCTGCAGTACAAGCAGGCCTCCCTCGAGGAGCTCGGCAAGCACACGAATCCACCTCTCACTAAGGACGCTGTCGCCGGTCGTATTCGTCGCCTTCTCGCTCTCGCCGATAAGGTCGCGCACGAGCGCGGCATTCCGGACACGGAATCCGCGCTGACCCTCGACATGCTCGAGGAGGACTGAGGTCCCTTTTTCCTGCCGCTTCGTCTCAATCCAAACGAGAATTACCCCACGTGCAGATTTTCTTATTGGATTGTGGCGGAGTCCGCTCTCGGGTGTAGAGTAGGGACTGCTGGAACCGCAGACATCTGCGGGCCGGGCAGGTAACCCGCAGGCCCGGTTGCATCGAATACCGTGTCCCGTGTGGGCACGAGCAGGAGGAACATAGTGACCACCCGCGTTGGCATCAACGGCTTCGGCCGCATTGGCCGTAACTTCTTCCGCGCCGCTCTCGAGCAGGGCGCGGATATCGAGATCGTCGCCGTTAACGACCTCACCGACAACAAGACCCTCGCTCACCTGCTGAAGTACGACTCGATCACGGGTCGCTTCCAGGGCGAGGTCTCCTACGACGACGAGGGCATCATCGTCGACGGCAAGCACATCAAGGTTCTCGCGCAGCGTAACCCCGCCGACCTGCCCTGGGGCGAGCTCGGCGTTGAGGTTGTCGTTGAGTCGACCGGCTTCTTCACCGACGGCGAGAAGGCCAAGGCTCACCTTGACGGTGGTGCCAAGAAGGTCGTCATCTCCGCTCCCGCGAAGAACGTCGACGGCACCTTCGTCATGGGCGTGAACGAGGCTGACTACGACAACGCCACGATGAACATCGTGTCGAACGCCTCCTGCACGACCAACTGCCTCGCCCCCCTGGCCAAGGTTCTCGAGGAGAACTTCGGCATCGAGCGCGGCATCATGACCACCATCCACTCTTACACGGGTGACCAGCGCGTCCTCGACGCCCCCCACTCGGACCTGCGTCGCGCCCGCGCCGCGGCCCTGAACATGATCCCCACCAAGACCGGTGCTGCCCAGGCCGTCGCCCTGGTTCTGCCCCAGCTTGAGGGCAAGTTCGATGGCCTCGCCGTCCGCGTTCCCACCCCGACCGGCTCCCTGACCGACCTCACCTTCATCGCGAAGAAGGAGGTCTCCGTTGAGGCCGTCAAGGCTGCCGTGAAGGCCGCCGCTGAGGGTGAGCTCAAGGGTGTTCTCGAGTACACCGAGGATCCGATCGTGTCCTCCGACATCGTGGGCAACCCCCACACCTCGATCTTCGACGCCACCGAGACCAAGGTCATCGGCAACCTCGTCAAGGTCCTGTCCTGGTACGACAACGAGTGGGCTACTCGAACGCTCTCGTTCGCCTCACCGCCCTCGTCGGCTCCAAGCTCGCCTGAGCACACAGCTGATACACCAGCCATGAGCTGATCAGCGAGATGCCCGTGCACGCTCGTGCACGGGCATCTCGTACATCGCCACCGCCTTCAGACCGAAAGGACTCCTCGTGAGGACCATCTCCACCCTGGGCGACCTGCGCGGCAAGCGCGTCCTCGTCCGCTCCGACTTCAACGTTCCGCTCAAGGACGGCGTCATCACCGACGACGGCCGTATCCGCGCGGCGCTGCCGACCCTCAAGACCCTCACCGACGCCGGTGCCAAGGTCGTCATCATGGCCCACCTCGGCCGCCCCAAGGGTCAGGTCGATCCCGCCTTCTCGCTGGCCCCCGTCGCCAAGCGTCTCGCCGAGCTGTCCGGCGTGAAGGTCACGCTGGCCTCCGACGTCGTTGGCCCGTCCGCCACCGAGACCGTCGCCGCCCTGGGTGAGGGCGAGATCGCCCTGCTCGAGAACGTCCGCTACGACGCTCGCGAGACCTCCAAGGTCGACGAAGAGCGCGAGGAACTTGCCCGCGAGTACGCCAAGCTCGGCGACGCGTTCGTCTCCGACGGCTTCGGCGTCGTCCACCGCAAGCAGGCCTCCGTCTACGACATCGCGAAGATCCTGCCCTCGGCCGCAGGCCTGCTCGTCCTTAAGGAGATCGAGTCCCTGTCCAAGGTCACCGGCGACCCCGAGCGCCCCTACGGCGTCGTCCTCGGCGGCTCCAAGGTCTCCGACAAGCTGGGCGTCATCGCCAACCTGCTGAAGAAGGCTGACATGCTCTTCATCGGCGGCGGCATGGTCTTCACCTTCCTGGCCGCTCAGGGCTACTCCGTGGGCAAGTCCCTCCTGGAGGAAGACCAGATCGACACCGTCAAGGGCTACATCGCCGAGGCCGCAGAGCGCGGCGTCGACCTCGTCCTGCCCGTCGATGTCATCGTCGCCCCCGAGTTCGCGGCCGACGCGCCCGCGACCGTCGTCAAGGTCGACGCTATTCCCGATGACCAGATGGGTCTGGATATCGGCCCCGAGTCCGCGAAGCTCTTCGCTGACAAGCTCGCGACCGCCAAGACCGTCGCCTGGAACGGCCCCATGGGCGTCTTCGAATTCGACGCGTTCGCCGGCGGCACCCGCGCCGTCGCCGAGGCCCTGTCCAAGGGCTCCATGTTCTCCGTCATCGGCGGCGGTGACTCCGCCGCAGCCGTGCGCCTGCTCGGCTTCGACGAGAACACCTTCTCCCACATTTCCACTGGTGGTGGCGCCTCCCTCGAGCTCCTCGAGGGCAAGGTTCTGCCCGGTATCGCAGTTCTGGAGGACTGACTCATGGCACGCATCCCCCTGATGGCCGGCAACTGGAAGATGAACCTCGATCACCTCGAGGCCAACCACCTCGTCCAAGGACTGGCGATGGCCCTGTCCGACGCGGACCACGACTACTCCAAGTGCGAGGTCCTCGTCATCCCGCCGTTCACCGACATCCGCACCGTCCAGACCATCGTTGACGCCGACGAGCTTGGCATCAAGTACGGCGCCCAGGACGTCTCCATCCACAACAACGGCGCCTACACCGGCGAAATCTCCACCGAGATGCTCACCAAGCTCGGCGTCTCCTACGTGGTCATGGGCCACTCCGAGCGCCGCGAGTACCACGGCGAGTCCGACGAGCTCGTCGGCGCCAAGGCCCGCAAGGTCTTCGACGCCGGCATGACCCCGATCCTGTGCTGCGGCGAGGCCCTCGAGGTCCGCAAGGCCGGCACCTACGTCGAGTTCGTGCTCGGCCAGATCCGCGCCGCCCTCGCCGGCTGGAAGGCCGAAGAGGTCGCCAAGATCGTCATCGCCTACGAGCCCATCTGGGCCATCGGCACCGGCGAGACCGCTTCCGCCGAGGACGCCCAGGAAGTGTGCGGCGCCATCCGCGCCGCCCTGGCCGAGGACTTCGGCGCCGAGACCGCCGAGTCCACGCGCATCCTCTACGGCGGCTCCGCCAAGCCCGACAACATCAAGGAGCTCATGGCTCAGCCCGACGTCGACGGCGGTCTCGTCGGCGGCGCGTCCCTCAAGGCTGACTCCTTCGCCGCCATGGCGAACTTCTACGCCTGAGAAACCGTTGCGCACCCACTCCACCCAGCCTCTTAAGTCGGGTCGGAGCGGACGCGAGGTGGGGCCAACCGGTGTGCGGTTGGCCCCACCGGCATTCTCAGTTAGACTAAAGCTATATGTGCCCCGATCCGGGGCGAACTGCGATAGAAACTGGATTGACCGTGACCATTCTGAACAACGTCCTGATCGTGCTGATCTTCCTGACCAGCATCCTGCTGACCCTGACCATCCTCATGCACAAGGGACAGGGTGGCGGTCTGTCGGACATGTTCGGTGGCGGCATTTCCTCGTCGGCCGGCTCCTCCGGTGTCGCCGAGCGTAACCTGAACCGCATCACGCTGGGCACGCTGCTCATCTGGCTGGTGTGCATCATCGGCTACGCGCTGCTTGCGAAGTTCGGTGGCTGACGGCTAGCTCGTCTCTGTGATGGCTCTCCGCTTGTGAGCGGGGAGCCATTCTTATGTGTAGGTACCGCTGTGGGGCCGCCTTCATGAAGAAGACGGCCCCACAGGACGATGTTGGCGTATTACGCGAGGCTGATTCGCGTGGCAGCCGCCTCGTCAAGGTAGACGCGTGTCGTGGAGGAAAGGATGCCCGCGACCGGAATGTCGAGGGGAGAAGCGCCTGCGAAGGCTCGTCCGAGGGCATCTGCCTTCGCGGAACCCGCAGTCGTCAGCCACACCTCGCCGCACGCACGCATGACGGGCATCGACACCGTGATCCGCTGCGGTGGCGGCTTGGGAGAATTACGGATCGCCAGAATGGGGGAGGCCTCGTCCATATCGACGCGCCCCGGGAAGAGAGAGCATATGTGCCCGTCGGGACCCATGCCGATCAGTGCGATGTCGAAGGACCGTTCACCCATGAGCTCGCGCCAGGTCTGCGCAAACGCTGCGGTCGCCTCGTCGAGAGAACCCGCGCCAGGAGCAGAAGCATCCGAGGTCGGCATGTGGACAAACTCAACGCCGGAGGCTGCGTGGAAGAAGCCCTCCCACGCCTGATCGTCGTTGCGCTCCTCGTCGCCGGCGGGCACATAGCGCTCGTCAACCAGCCACACTCGCACACGTGACCAGTCGACGTCGCCGACGAAGGGCAGCAACGAGGGCAACAGGCTCGTCGTAATGGCGCCACCGGAGATGGCCAGATTGACGTGGGAACCGGTTCCGGCCTCGTCGATGAGCGTGCGCAGACGGGCGAGGAACGCACGGCCCACGGCCTCGTTCAGTTCCTCGACGGTGGGCAGGACCTCAAGCGTGTGGACAGCCTCCATCGTTATGCTTCCTCAGCGCATGCAGCCAGCCTGGGGAGTTCCTTCGTGAGGAGCTCGCCGTAGTAGACGTCCGGATCCATGCGACGCAGATCCTCCATGAGGGAGTCCTGCACGGAGCGGCGCGCGAGGTTCACGGAGCGATCTTCGAGGCCGGGGCGCGACAGGCGTGCGACCGACGAGGAGGCGCTACGCGACAGCGACACGGTCGTCTCGTCGTCGAAGAAGAACGTGATGTCCGTGATCGTGAGGGCCTCGGGATCGACGACGCGCTCGACGGGCACGCCCAGCTGGTGGTGCAGCCACGCGGCCACGAGGAAGGGCGAGGGGTGCGTCGCGTTACCCGCGACGCGGATCGAGGATGGCAGGCGATCAAAGTCCTCGGCGATGGCGGCTAGCAGTGCGCGCCACAGCGTGACGCCGGCCCACGCGAGATCCGTGTCGCCGGGGGTGTACACGGCCGAGAGGGCCGACAGGGTATCCATGGGGCACTCGGTTGCGCGCGAATCTGTGATGCGCTTGACCGCGAGGCGGCCGAGCGGGTGCGCGCCCGGGTTTTGCGGGGGAACGACGGGCCAGTACGTGACGACCGGAGTATCCGACTGGAGGAGTGGCATGACGAGAGAATCGATGTTCGACGCTGCCTCGCCGCGCGGCTCCAGGATGATGATGTCGGACAATCCCGCTGCGTCACCCACGCGAATCTGGGCATTGAGTCGAGCCGTGCCATCGGTGGACTCGGGCTCGACGATGACGATCACGCGGCAGGGATGCTCGCGTGAGACCGCGTCGGAGACCTCGATCGCGTTGTCGACGTCAATGAGGTCGGGCACGCAGATGAGCAGCGTGAGGACACGGCTCAGAGCGGCGGAACCGCGCTCGTCGCGCAGCTCCACGATGCGGGAGGCGACCTCGGCCGACGTGGTGTTCTTCAGGGTGATGATCACGGGAGCCTCCAGAAACGGCCGTCGCGGGCCAGCATGTCGTGCGCGGATTGGGGACCCCAGGTGCCGGGGGCGTAGGGCTCGGGCTGCCCCTGGGTTTCCCAGAAGGACAGGATCGGGTCGAGGATCTTCCACGAGGCCTCGACCTCGTGCTGGTGCGGGAACAGGGGAGCGGAACCGACGAGTGCGTCAAGGATGAGCCGCTCGTACGCCTCGGGGGAGTCCTCGGTGAACGCGTGACCGTAGGCGAAGTCCATGGTGACGTCGCGCACCTGCATCGAAGTGCCCGGAACCTTGGCGCCTAGCTTGAGGGTCAGGCCTTCGTCCGGTTGGACGCGGATAACGAGCGCATTCTGTGCGGATTCGCTGAGGGCCGAGCTGCCGAATGGCACGTGTGCCGAGCGCTTGAAGATCACCGCGATTTCGGTGACGCGCTTGCCGAGGCGCTTGCCTGCACGCAGATAGAAGGGCACGCCCGCCCAGCGGCGTGTGTCGACGAAAAGCTTGATCGCTGCAAAGGTCTCGGTTGTCGAGTCGGCGGGGATACCGTCCTCCTCGAGGTAACCGCGTACGCGGTCTCCTCCTTGCCAACCACCCGCGTACTGGCCGCGTGCGGTATCGATGGCTAGGTCATCGGGCAGGCGTACTGCGGAGAGAACTTTCTCCTTCTCGGCTCGGATTTCCTCGGGCGTGAAGCGCACGGGTTCCTCCATGGCGGTCAGTGCCATGAGCTGCAGCAGGTGGTTCTGGATGATGTCACGGGCCGCGCCGATGCCGTCGTAGTAGCCCGCACGCGTGCCGATGCCGATGTCCTCGGCCATCGTGATCTGCACGGAATCGACGTAGTTCGCCTTCCACAGGGGTTCGAACATCGCGTTCGCGAAGCGCATCGCCATGATGTTCTGGACGGTTTCCTTGCCCAGGTAGTGGTCGATGCGGAAGACATCCCGCTCGTCGAAGATCTGCGAGATGACGTTGGAAAGCTCGCGTGCCGACTCGAGGTCGTGTCCGAAGGGCTTCTCGATGATGACGCGTCGCCATTCGCGACCCTGTCGCTTGTTGAGGCCGGTGTCCGACAGGTGCTTGGCGACGACCGGGAAGTACGACGGAGGAATGGACAGATAGAAGGCGTGGTTGCCGCCGGTGCCGCGTGAGTGGTCGAGTTCGGCGACGGTCTCGGCGAGGCGACGGTAGGCTTCCGGATCGTCGAAGGTGCCGGAGACGAAGCGCAGGCCCGAGCGGAGCTGATTCCAGGTTCCCTCGTTGAAGCCTGTGCGTGTGTGTGCCTCGATGGACGCGCGCACGTATTCCTCGAAGTCCTGAGGGCTCCAGTCGCGGCGCGCGAAGCCGGTGAGGGAAAACGCCGGGTGGAGAAGGCCTCGGTTTGCGAGGTCGTAGATCGCAGGGAGCAACTTCTTGCGAGCGAGGTCACCGGTGATACCGAAGATGACGAGGCCGCACGGCGGGGAGATGCGCGGAAGCCTGCGATCCTGGGGATCGCGCAGGGTGGGGATCTCGTTCGTCACGAGTGGTCGCTCCGTTCGCTAGGGGGAAGGACGAGGCCGTGGCCCGAACGCTTCGCCCGCAGGGGGAAATGGAACGGGACCGAGGACCCACACATGTGTAAGAGAATAGGGCTGCTGGAACGCCCCCGCGCGCCAGCAGCCCTATCTTCAGTTCAGTTGACTATAAAGTCACGAACGAGCGGCCTCGATGGATTCCTTCGCGGCTGCGGCCACGTGCTCGGCATCGATGCCGTACTCCTTGAAGAGGAGTTCGCCCGGCGCGGAGGCGCCGAAATGCTCGATGGAGACCGCGCGGCCGGCGTCGCCGATCCAGCGGTACCACGGCAGGGCGATGCCGGCCTCGACGGAGACGCGGGCGCGCACCGACGGGGGCAGGACGGAGTCACGGTACTCGCGGTCCTGGGCCTCGAACCAGTCGAGGCAGGGCACGGACACGACGCGGGCGGCGATGCCGTCGGCGGCCAGGGCCTCGCGCGCCTCGAGGGCGACGGAGACCTCGGAGCCGGAGGCCAGCAGGATCACGTCGGGCGTGCCCTCGGTGTCGGCCAGGACGTAGGCGCCGCGCGCCAGGTCCTCGGTGGTGGCCAGGCCGGTGCCTTCGCCGCGTGCCGGGTTGGGCAGGTTCTGGCGCGACAGGATGATGGCGGCCGGGTGGGACTGCTCGAGGATGGCCTTCCAGGACGCGGCGGTCTCGGCGGCGTCGGCGGGGCGCACGACAGCGAAGTTCGGAATCGCACGGTAGGAGGCCAGGTGCTCGATGGGCTGGTGGGTCGGGCCGTCCTCGCCCACGCCGATGGAGTCGTGGGTCCAGACGTAGGTGACGGGCAGGTCCATGAGGGCGGCGAGGCGCACGGCGCCGCGCATGAAGTCGGAGAACACGAAGAACGTGCCGCCGTAAGCGCGGGTGAGGCCGTCGGCGGCGATGCCGTTGAGGGCGGCACCCATCGCGAACTCACGCACGCCGAAGTGGAGGTTGCGGCCGAACTCGTCGCCGCTGAAGGACGAGGAGGAACGGTGCGCGGGCAGGAACGAGGGCTCGCCCTTCAGGAAGGTGTTGTTCGAGCCGGCGAGGTCGGCGGAGCCACCCCACAGCTCGGGCAGGACGGGGGCGATCGCGTTGAGGACCTGGCCGGAGGCGGCGCGGGTCGCGATGGCCTTGCCCTCTTCGAAGGTGGGCAGTGCGGCTTCCCAACCCTCGGGGAGGCGGCCTTCCAGGAGGCGCTCGAGCAGGGCGGCCTGCTCGGGGCGAGCGGCCTTCCACGCCTCGAAGCGCGCGTCCCAGTCCTTGCGGTACTCGGCGGCACGGGCGGCGGCGCGGGCGCGGACCTCGTCCACGATGGCGGCGTCAGCGTCGAACATCTTCTCGGGGTCGGCGCCCAGGGCTTCCTTCAGGCCCTTGAGGGCCTCGGAGCCGAGCTTGGAGCCGTGGATGCCACCGGTGTTCTGCTTGCCGGGGGTCGGCCAGCCGATGATGGTGCGCAGCGCGATGAGCGAGGGCTTCTTGGTCTCGGCCTTGGCGGCGTCGAGGGCGTCGTTCAGGGCAGCGGTGTTCTCCTCGTAGGAGCCGTCCTCACCGAGCCAGTCGACGCGCTGGACGTGCCAGCCGTAGGCCTCGTAGCGGGCCAGGACATCCTCGGTGAAGGCGATCGAGGTGTCGTCTTCGATGGAGATGTGGTTGTCGTCCCAGATGACGGTGATGTTGCCCAGCTCCTGGGTGCCCGCGAGGGACGAAGCCTCGGCGGAGACGCCTTCCTGGAAGCAGCCGTCGCCGGCGATGACGTAGACGTTGTGGTCGAAGACGGACTCACCGAGCGGGGTCTCGGGATCAAGCAGGCCGTGGACGCGGCGGGCGTTCATGGCGAAGCCGACGGCGGAGGCGATGCCGGTGCCCAGCGGGCCGGTGGTGATTTCAACGCCCTTGGTGTGGCCGTACTCGGGGTGGCCCGGGGTCAGGGAGCCGGCTGTGCGCAGGGTCTTGATGTCGTCGAGCTCGAGACCGAAGCCGGACAGGTAGAGCTGGACGTACTGGGTCAGCGACGAGTGGCCGGCCGAGAGGATGAAGCGGTCGCGGCCGATCCAACGGGGGTCGGCGGGGTCGACGTTCATGACCTTGTTGTAGAGGAGGTAGGCGGCGGGGGCGAGTGAGATGGCGGTACCGGGGTGGCCCGATCCGGCCTGCTCGACGGCGTCGGCGGCGAGGAGCTTAGCGGTCTTGACCGCTTCGTCATCGATGTGATCCCAGTGTAGTGACACGTTGGTCTCCAGTTGTTGGGCCCCTGCATTGGGGCGGAAATGGTTTACCGCGTCACAGTCTAGCGAAAATGTGCGCTTGCCGATAGCGCTCACGCACATTTGTTGCATAGTCGCTTACCCTGTCACCATGACATCCCTCGAAGCTCTCGTCCGCGACTGGGTGGACTATCTGCGCGTTGAGAAAGGGGCGTCTGCGCATACAGTTTCAAACTATCGCCGCGACGTCGCCCGCTACGTGTTTGACATGAAGAGCCAAGGGAAGCTCAACGTTGAAGACATCAGTCCCAGGGACATCGAGGACTACACGATGCGCCTGGCATCTGGGCAGGTCACGGGAACTGCGGCCGCAGCCTCATCGGTGGCACGTGCCTCGGCGGCGATCCGGGGACTCCACAAGTACGCGCTGAGCGAGGGAGCGGTCGGGACTGATGCTGCTGCGCAGTTGCATGCCCCGCGTCAGGGGCGACACCTCCCGAAGGCCCTGTCTGTCGACGAGGTGGGACGACTACTGGACGCCGCCCACGCCGATGACTCTCCGATCGGCCTGCGCGATGCAGCTCTGCTCGAACTTCTCTACGCGACGGGCGCTCGCGTATCCGAGGCTGTCTCGCTCAGCGCCGACGACCTGGACCTCGCCGGTGACGTTCCTGTCGTTCGCCTGTTCGGAAAAGGACGCAAAGAGCGGATTGTTCCCGTTGGATCGTTCGCCGTGGACGCGCTCGACGCGTATCGGGTGCGCGCCCGCCCTGCCCTCGCTGCACGAGGCCGGGGATCCACCGCGTTTTTCCTGAACTCTCGGGGAGGCGCGCTGTCCCGGCAGAGCGCGTGGACCGCGATCCGGCGCGCGGCGGAGGCTGCGCAGCTCGGGGAACGGGTGTCCCCGCATACGCTGCGGCACTCGTTTGCGACGCATCTGCTTGAGGGCGGCGCATCCGTCCGTGAAGTGCAGGAGCTTCTCGGGCACGCGTCGGTGGCGACGACTCAGATCTACACGCAGGTGACTGCTGCCGCGCTGCGCGAAGTCTTTACGCTCTCGCACCCTCGGGCGCGTGGCACCGACGCATCGGCGCGGTGATGAATTAGGATGGGGGCGTGACCACAAACTCGCATCCTACGCTGACGCCCGACCTGCACGAAGAGCCGGTCGATTTTCCCGTGCCCGCGCCGCTGTCGGGGCATGGTCCCGCCCGTGTGATCGCGATGTGCAACCAGAAGGGTGGTGTCGGTAAGACGACGACCACTATCAATCTGGGTGCCGCGTTGGCCGAATACGGTCGCCGTGTGCTGATCGTGGACTTCGACCCCCAGGGTGCGGCTTCTGTCGGCCTGGGGATTAATGCACTCGACATGGAGCAGACGATCTACACGCTGCTCATGAACCCGAAGGCGGACGTCAAGGCGACGATCTGTCACACGTCGACGGAAAATCTTGACATTATCCCCGCGAACATTGACTTGTCTGCGGCGGAGGTTCAGCTCGTCAACGAGGTCGCCCGTGAGAGCGCCCTGGCTCGTGTCCTCCGTCACGTCGAATCCGACTACGACGTAGTGCTCATCGACTGCCAGCCGTCCCTCGGCCTGCTTGCTGTCAATGCTCTGACGGCAGCTCACGGCGTCATCGTTCCGGTCGAGGCAGAGTTCTTCGCGCTGCGTGGCGTGGCTCTGCTGGTCGAGACAATCGAGACGGTGCGCGATCGCATCAACCCACGCCTGAAGATTGACGGCATCGTCGCCACGATGGTCGACTCGCGCACGCTGCACTCGCGTGAGGTTCTCCAGCGTCTGCAGGAGGCTTTCGGCGATCTCGTGTTCGATACCCGTATCGGACGCACGATCAAGTTCCCGGATGCTTCTGTAGCCACGGAGCCGATCATCTCCTACGCTCCCAACCACGCGGGCGCTCACGCGTACCGTCGACTCGCGCGGGAAGTCATCGCCCGTGGCGACGCGGCCTGACAGTCTCGAGGTTCAGGGGGAGTTCGACCTCTTCGCGGTTTCGCTCCCGGTTTTTGAAGGTCCTTTTGATCTTCTCCTGTCGCTGATCGCGCGCAAGAAACTCGATATCACCGAGGTCGCGCTCGCGCAGGTGACCGACGAGTTCATCGCGTTTATGAAGTCGTCCCCGGATCTGTCGCGCACAACCGAATTCCTGGTTGTTGCGGCGACACTACTCGACATGAAGGCAGCGCATTTGCTGCCCAGTGTCGACGAGGAGGATAACGCGTCCGAGGCTGATCTGGAGGCCCGCGATCTCCTGTTCTCGCGGCTCCTGCAGTACAGGGCATTCAAGGAAGCCGCGAAACACATCGACGAGCGGATGGGGGAGTACGGCTCGTACGTCGCCAGAGACGTGCCTCTCGAGCCGCATTTCGCGAGCCTCCTGCCCGAGCTTCGGTGGCTGACAACCCCCGAAGACCTTGCGCGTTTGGCTGCCGATGCCCTGTCATCGACGAGTCCGACGGTTCAGGTCGCCCACCTGCATGATCCCGTCGTGCCCGTCCGCGAGCAGGCTCTCCTCGTCTCATCGCGGCTCGCCGAGGCGGGGCACATGACCTTCCATCAGCTCGTCGAGGATGCGCCCACGCGAGCCGTCGTCGTCTCTCGCTTCCTTGCGCTTTTGGAGCTCTACAGGCGCGGAGCCGTCGAGTTTGAGCAAGACGGGGCGCTTGGCACGCTGACGATTCAGTGGACCGGCGACGAGGGAAGCATCGACATCGACGTGGACGACTATACGGGTGCCGGTGACGCGCACTCAGCCACGGCCTCGTCCCCGCACGTGGCCTCGATCGAGACAGAAGGAGAAGACGCCGATGAGTGAGAACACGCTGCTCGGTGCGATCGAGGCGATTCTGATGGTGGCCTCGGAGCCGGTTGCCGCGTCCGATCTCGCCGAGGTTCTCGGCGTGAACACTGTGGACATCGAACAGTACCTGCGCGCTCTCGCCGCCGAGTACCTGGGCGAGGGACAGGAACGCCCACGCGGTTTCGAGCTGCGCGAAGTGGCGGGCGGCTGGCGCATCTATTCCGCACGGGCATACGCCGATGTGGTCGGGCGCTTCGTCGTCGGATCCTCGCACGCGCGCCTGTCGCAGGCTGCTCTCGAAACGCTGGCGGTCATTGCCTACCGTCAGCCCATTTCGAGGGCGCGAATCTGCCGTATTCGTGGGGTGAACGTGGACGGTGTCGTGCGTACGCTGCTCGCCCGAGGCCTCGTGGAAGAGACGGGACTGACACCGTCTGGCGCGCGCCTGTACGGGACGACCGGGGAATTTCTTGAGAAAATGGGATTAACGAGCCTGTCGGAGTTGGTACCGTTGGCACCCTACTTGCCAGACGCCGACGCGCTGGAGGAATTGGAGGAAGAACTATGAGGGCTAACCCCTACACCGAGGGTGGAGTGCGTCTGCAGAAGGTGCTCGCCCAGGCAGGCGTGGCATCCAGGCGCGCGTCCGAACAGATGATCGCCGACGGACGCGTGAGCGTCGATGGCACCGTGGTCCGTAACCAGGGTGTGCGCGTGGACCCGGCGAAGCAGGTCATTCACGTCGACGGCGAGCGCCTCATCCTGGATGAGACGAAGCACATCGTCCTGGCCGTCAATAAGCCGATCGGCACCGTGTCCACGATGAGCGACCCGGAGGGCCGCCCCACGATCGCCGACCTGATCGCCGACTACCCCGAGCGTCTGTACCACGTGGGCCGCCTCGACATCGACACGTCCGGCCTGCTCCTGCTGACCAACGATGGCGAGCTGGCGAACCGTCTGACGCACCCCAAGTACGAGATTCGCAAGACCTACGTGGCGCGTCTGCACGGCGAGGTCAAGCCCGGCGTCAAGCGCACCCTCATGAACGGCATCGAGCTGGAGGACGGCCCGATCAAGGTTGATTCCTTCCGAATCGTCGACACCTACGGCGATATCACGACCGTCGAAATCGTTGTGCACGAGGGTCGCAACCGCCTCGTGCGCCGCATGATGGAGGCCGTCGGCTACCCGGTGCGCGAGCTCGTCCGCACGGGCTTCGGTCCGATCACTCTTGACCATCTCAAGCAGGGGACGACCCGCCGCGTGAAGGGCAATGCACTGAGTGCACTGTACGGAGCCGTCGGACTGTGAGCACCTCGGACGGCGTCGGCGCGCGCGTCGTGCAAACGGCGGGGCCGGTTCTCATCATCGGATCGGGTCTGCTGGGTGCGTCCCTGGGCCTCGCGCTGCGGGCCGGGGGAGTGCGCGTTTACCTCGAAGACGCCTCGCCCACCTCGCTGCGCCTGGCCTCCGACGTGGGCGCCGGGCAGGCGTTCGGCGACGTTCTCGCCGAGGCCGGGTGCACCCCGCGAGTGTGGCTCGGATACGCCTTCGTATCAGGCGCCGTCCATCGTTGTCGTCGCGACGCCTCCGGATGTCGCGGACCGTGTGATCGTCGAATCGCTGCTGCGTTTCCCTGATGCGATCGTCACCGATGTTGCCTCCGTGAAGGATGCGATTGTAGCCGATGTGCTGCGCGGCTTGGAGCGCGAAGGACGTCTCGAGGAAGCCTCGCGTTATGTCGGCTCGCATCCGATGGCAGGACGCGAGCGCAGCGGTGCGGGCGCCGCAGATGCCGATCTGTTCTACGGACGTCCGTGGGTGATCGTTGCACATGAGTCAACGTGGCCGCGCGCGGTGCTTGTGGCTCGCGCGTTGGCAACGGACGTAGGAGCCGTGCCCCTCGAGATGAACGCGGGCACGCATGACCACGCCGTCGCCCTCGTTTCGCACGTTCCTCAGCTGGTGTCGTCGATGCTAGCCGCGCGTCTTGTGGACGCCCCCGCCCAGGCACTCGGGCTGGCGGGGCAGGGGCTGCGCGATACCGCCCGCATTGCGGCCTCCGATCCGCGCCTGTGGACAGCGATTTTGGCCGGCAACGCCGGTCCGGTCGCAGACATCCTGCGCGATCTGCGCACCGACCTCGATGACTTGCTCACGCACCTCGATGCGGCCGCAGAACTCGGCCCCCTGCGCGGCGGTTCCGTGGGCGCGATCAATCGGGTCATGACCGCGGGTAATCAGGGCGTCGCGCGCATTCCCGGCAAGCACGGTGGTGCTCCTTCTCGGTATCGCGAGATCGAAGTGCTCATCCCCGACGAGCCGGGCGCTCTCGGTAGGCTCTTCAGTGAGCTCGGTGAGGCTGGTATCAACATCGAAGACTTGGTTCTGGAACACTCTGCGGGCGCACAGGCGGGCGTCGCCCGCGTCATGATTGACCCGGCGGTCGCTGACCGCGCTGTCGCCGACCTGCAACAGCGGGGTTGGCGACTCATCACCCACTAAACGACCTCGGTGAGGAGAACGTTTTGATGAACGACACGCAGCGTCGAGACGCGATTTCCCGCGTCGGCATCACGATAGCCATCGACGGACCGGCCGGTTCGGGCAAGTCCACGGTCTCGAAGGCTCTGGCGACCCGTCTGGGCATTGGCTACTTGGACACGGGCGCCATGTACCGTGCGCTCACGTGGTACTGCCTGGATGAAGGCATCGATCTGGAAGATACGGCTGCTGTAGCTGCTGCTGCGGATCGTATGCCGCTACGCCTCGTCTCGGATCCTTCGGATCCGCACGTGTGGATCGGCGATTCAGAGATCACCCTTGAGATTCGCGAGCCGCGTATTGCCCTGGCGATCAAGCACATCTCGACGAATCTGGATGTGCGCGCGTGGATGGCGGCCGAGCAGCGTCGTCGCATGATGGCGGCCCGCGAGGAGGGTTCCGGAATGATTGCCGAGGGGCGTGATATCACGACCGTTGTCTGCCCAGATGCTGATGTTCGTGTTCTCTTGCTCGCCGATCAGGAGGCCCGCCTGCGTCGTCGGACCCTCGAACTCTACGGAGACGCCACCGAGGAGCACATGGAGATTGTGCGGGCCCAGGTCGAGGGCCGTGACAAGGCCGACTCGCAGGTCTCTGAGTTCATGGTGGCAGCCCCCGGTGTCGAGACCGTGGACTCCACAGGACTCGACATCGAAGGCGTTTGTGAGGCCGTCCTGGTCTTCGTTGACCGTGATCTCGAGGACCGTGACGCAACGCGCTGAGACAGCGTATCGATACACGTGAGGGCCCCGTACCTATTGGTACGGGCCCTCACGGTAAGGTGCTCAGAATCCCGTTCCGTAGGGTCCCTGGACGCCCTGCTGGTTGCCGTAGGCCCCGGTGCCATATGTTGGGGAGCCTGGCTGCGGCGCGTCCGCTGCGGTTCCGTATCCGGTTGCCCCGGCGCCATAGCTGGTTCCGGTGGTGCCGTAGCCGGTTCCCCCGGTGCCGTAGGCGGTTCCAGTGGTTCCGTATCCGGTTCCCGTAGTGCCGTAGCCGGCTCCAGCGGTGCCATAGCCGGTTCCAGTGGTTCCGTAGTTGCTTCCTGTCACGCCGTACTGGGGGCCATTGGGGCCGTTGAATGCTGTCGGTGGGGTTGAGTTGCGCTGAGTGGCCTTGAAGATCGCGAAGCGGACCAGAATGCCGCCACCAACAATGAGGATCGCCAGGATCCAGGAGATGATTGTGATGGTGGGATTGTTGGAGTGTGAGCGGATTCGGATGCGCCTCGCCGGCATCGTCGCAGCCTGCGTTTGTGCTCGCGTTCCGGCAGTGACGGCGACAGGGGCAAATGCGGGAGCGCTTGAGGACACGCTCACCATCGGGCTCGCCACTGCAGGGGACCCCTGCGTGACGAATGTGGGTGCAAGGAAGCCTGTGGCTGCCAGAGCAAGGCTAGCCGTGACTGAGAGGAGGTGTCGACTGGTCATCAAAAGAAGCTCTCGTAGATGCAAGGGATGCGGACGAAGGACAGTGTAGTCACCTCATGAGCGTCTATTCATCTGTTCCGGCTTTCTAGGTTCTAGTGGTGGTTGCAACAGATCTTGGTGAAGGAGTTCGTTGTGGCTGGTGTTGGTCGTGTTTTTCAGGGGGTTGAGTACCCCTCCCGACGTGAGGCGTGTCAGGCTCGGCATCGGGAGTATGT
>CAKMQM010000064.1:0-5295 GCA_927911615.1 uncultured Xylanimonas sp. | reverse complement strand
GGCCGACCGCAGTCCCTGCGGTCGGCCCGTTCTTTTCTCAACGGGAGGATACCGGTGGATTCGCATCAGGAATACGTGCTGCGCGAGGTCGCGCAGAAGAATATTCGCTTTATCCGTTTGTGGTTCACGGATGTTGCGGGCGTCTTGAAGTCGATTTCGATCGACCCCGGTGAGCTCGAGGAGGCGTTCAGTGAGGGGATTGGCTTCGACGGGTCGGCCGTCGAAGGCCTGACGCGCGTCTACGAGTCGGACATGCTGCTCAAGCCGGATGCGTCGACGTTCCAGCTGCTCCCGTGGCGTTCTAACGAGGACCCGGTGGCCCGCATGTTCTGCGACGTCCTCATGCCTGACGGCCGCCCGGCTCCCTCGGATCCTCGAGGGGTTCTCGAGCGCGCCGTGGAGCGCGCTGCCGACGCCGGGTTCCGGGTCATGATTCACCCGGAGATTGAGTTTTACCTCCTGCGTCAGCCTGTGACGCCCGATCGCATGATCCCCGTCGATCAGGCTGGCTACTTCGACCACGTGGCGCGCGGCGATTCGAACGACTTCCGCCGTCGCGCCGTGCGCATGCTCGAGGACATGGCGATTCCGGTCGAGTTCTCGCACCACGAGGGTGGGCCGGGACAGAACGAGATTGACCTGCGAGCCGTTGACCCCGTGCGTGCAGCGGATAACATCATGACTGCGCGCACCCTCATTGAGGAGGTCGCGCTACGCGAGGAGCTCGTCGCGACGTTCATGCCCAAGCCTTTCATTGAGCACCCCGGCTCGGGCATGCACACGCACCTGTCGCTGTTCGAGGGCGAAGAGAACGCGTTTTTCTCCCCGGCGGGCCAATATCGCCTGTCCACGACGGGGCGCCAGTTCATCGCTGGCCTTCTTGCCCATGCCGAGGAGATCGCGGCCATCACAAACCAGCATGTCAACTCCTACAAGCGCCTGTGGGGCGGGGGAGAGGCCCCCTCCTACGTGTGCTGGGGTCACCTGAATCGCTCGGCTCTCGTGCGCGTTCCCCTCTACAAGCCGAAGAAGGCTGCGGCGGCACGCATCGAGTATCGCGCTCCCGACCCGAGCGCGAACCCCTATCTGGCGTTCGCCGTCCTCATCGCGGCGGGGCTCGACGGCATCGAGAAGAAGATGGAGCTGATGCCCGAGGCCGAGGACAATGTGTGGGACCTGTCGGATCGTGAGCGCCAGGTGATGGGTATTCACGCCCTGCCGGCGTCGTTGTCGGACGCCGTGCGTGCCATGAAGAGTTCCGATCTGGTGGCCTCCACGCTCGGCGAGCAGGTGTTCGACTACGTCATCCGAAACAAGCGCAAGGAATGGACGGAATACCGCCAGCAGATCACCCGCCAGGAGCTCGAGCAATTCCTGAAGGTCGTTCCCCGGTGACACCTGACGAACTCCGGGTTGCAGGATTCCTGGACCCTCGCCGCGCCCTCGAATTTTTCGAGGAGCTTCCGGGTGGAGCCGAGGTATGGGCGGCGGACCTGGGGGCGAGTGCCGACCCTGATCAGGCGCTGCTGGCAGCGATCCGCCTGCACGAGGCGGACTCCGGCCTCGTGCGGGGACTCGTCGATGATTCGCGTGCGCGCGCTCGCCTGTGCGCCGTTTTGGGTGGCAGCCAGTGGCTGGGCGATTACATCATTGCCCAGCCCGGCCGTGCTCGATCGACGTGGGAGGATCCCGGCGATGCCGCGCGCGTGATGCTCGCGTCCGTGGGTGCGACGCGAGGGGAGCGCGGCGCCTTCGTCGCCTCTGAGGATGCCCGGGTGGACGATCTGCGCGGCGCGTATCGCCAGGTTCTGCTGTACCTGGCCGCCGATGACCTGACGAGCGATGATCCTGAAGGCTTCATGCCCGAGGTCGGTCGGCGCATCGCCGACCTGGTCGACGCGACCCTTGAGGCCGGTCTTGCCCTGGCGAGGCGGGACATCGACCCGCAGGGGCGTATCCCCTTCGCCATCATCGCGATGGGTAAGACGGGAGCGCGCGAACTCAACTACATCTCCGACGTCGATGTCGTCTACGTCGCCGAGGCCGGGGCAGATGGGGACGAGCGAGAAGCCCTTGAGGTCGCGACGCGCCTTGCAGCGGCGACTGCATCCGCCTGCTCGGGGCCCGGAACCGAAGCTCCGCTGTGGACGGTGGACGCGAATCTGCGGCCCGAGGGCGCAACGGAGCGCTCGTGCGCACCGTCGAGTCCTACCGCCAGTACTGGGACAAGTGGGCGCAGACGTGGGAGTTCCAGGCGCTGCTTAAGGCGCGCGCCTGTGCTGGGGACGAGACCGTCGGGAGTGCCTTTGAGGAAGCCGCACAGCCCTACGTGTGGAGCGCTGCGACGCGCGAAGGATTCGTCGAGGCGGCGCGTGCGATGCGCCGTCGCGTCGAGGACAACATCTCGCGTTCGCACGCGTCGCGTGAGCTCAAGCTCGGGCGCGGCGGCCTGCGTGACGTCGAGTTCACGGTTCAGCTGCTCCAGCTTGTTCACGGTCGTACCGACGCCTTCCTGCGCGTGAGGTCGACGCTGGAGGCGATCGAGGCGCTGCGCGAGGGCGGCTACATCGCGCGTAGTGACGCGCATCAGCTCGCCTCGTGCTACCGATTCCTGCGCGCGGTCGAACACCGCACTCAGCTGCCCCGCATGCGGCGCACGCACCTGATTCCGGACAAGGAACGGGAGCTGCGTGTCCTCGGGCGTGCGATGGGGCCTGCCCGCTTCGCGGATGCGGAGTCGATCAGTGCCGCTATCGACGAGGTACGCACTCGCGTGCGCGCTTTGCACGAGGACGTCTTCTACCGCCCGATCATCGCCGCGACCGCGTCGCTGAGCGAGGACGAGGTGTCCCTGCACGCGGATGGCGCGCGCGACCGACTGGCCGCTATCGGCTACCGGGATCCGGCGGGAGCGCTCACGCATATTGGAGCCCTCACACAGGGAACGAGCAGGCGCGCGGCGATCCAGCGTCACCTGCTCCCGGTATTCATCTCGTGGCTCGCAGGCGGGGCCGACCCCGACATGGGCCTGTTGAACTTCCGCATCCTGTCCGAGGACATCGGAGACTCGCACTGGTACCTCGCGCTCCTGCGCGACTCGGGCGTGGCCGCCCACAGGCTCACGACCATGCTTCCGAACTCCCGCTGGATTGCAGAGGCGCTCGCCAAGCGTCCCGAGGCCGTGGCCTGGCTCGACGACGATGGTGAGCTGGCGCCGCGCGAACCGCATCGGCTAGCTCGGGAAGTAGCAGCCCTTATTGATCGCCACGATGACGCGACGGAGGCCGCTGCGCGCGTACGAGCAGTACGTACGCGTGAGCTCACGCGTTGCGCGATGAGCGACCTGCTGGGTGGCGTCGATTCGCGCGGGAATGCGATCGCCGACGCCACGGATGCGGCAATTCTCGGAGCCCTCGCCATCGCGCAGCGGGAGGACATCGAGCGCTGGGGCGAGCAGCGGGCGGCCGTCGTGTTCGTCGCGATGGGCCGCTACGGCGGACGCGAGTGCTCGTATGCCTCGGACGCCGATGTGATTGCCCTGCACGAGGCTGTCGTGTGTACCACCGAGGCGGACGCGGCTGCCAGCGCGACGGCGATCGTCAACCGCGTGAAGAACCTCCTCGGCTCGGCGACCAACCAGCTGGGCATTGTCGTCGACCTCGACCTGCGTCCCGAGGGCAAGAATGGCCCAATGAGCCGCACGATCGAGTCGCATCGTGAGTACGCGCAGCGGTGGGCCTCCACCTGGGAGCGCCAGGCGGCGGTGCGTGCGCGCCCGATCGGTGAGGGAAGCCTCGCCGATTCTGCACGGGCACTGTTCGACGAGCTCGCCTATAGGGGAGTGAGCGAGTCGGATGTGCGAGACATTCGCTTGCTCAAAGCCCGCATGGAGAACGAGCGTTTGCCGCGCGGCATTGAGCCCGCTCGCCACGTGAAGCTCGGCCCCGGTGGCCTCACGGACGTGGAGTGGACGATCCAACTCATCCAGATGCGTGCTGGAATGAACAACCCCGCACTGCGTACGCCCTCGACGACGCAGGCGATCCTGAGCGCCCGGGAGCACGAGCTGATCAGCGCTCAAGACGCGCAGACTCTTCTTGATGCCTGGGACATGGCCACCCGCATTCGCGCGGCCAACACGCTGGCGAGCGGGCGTATGAGCGGTGTGAAGCTCGACGTCTTGCCTCGTGACAGCGCGGAGCTGCGTGCCCTCGCAGCGATCCTCGGGTACGGTAGCGGCGGGCTGAACGCCCTCGAAGACGACTGGCTGCGCGCTGGACGCAAAGCGCGCGCCGTCATGGAACGACTTTTCTGGGAGCAGCAGTGAAGATTGTGCTGGTACGGCACGGACAGACCCCCGCGAATCGCCTCGGTGCGCTCGACACGGTGCGCCCCGGCCTCGGGCTGACTCCCGAAGGACTCATCCAGGCCCAGCGCCTCGCGGACCGCTGGGAGTCCGAGGTTGCGCCGCCTCCCACCGTTATCGCCATCTCTGGTCTCCACCGCACGCGCCTGACCGCGGCCCCGCTGGCGAGCGCCTACGGTCTGACGCCGCAGGTGCACCCCGGCATCCGCGAGCTACGCTCCGGCGACCTCGAAATGGCGGCCGACCCGGCATCGCAGTCCCTCTACGTGCGCACGACCCTGTCGTGGTGCGCCGGGGATTTGGATAATCGCATGCCCGGCGGCGAGAGCGGACGCGAGGCCCTGGCCCGCTCGCTGGAGACCGTTCGCCGAGTGGGACTGGCCGCTCGTGAGAACGCGGGGGACGAGGCCGTGGCGGTGTTCGTCATCCACGGCGCCCTCACGCGCCTCCTGGCCACGTGGTTGTCCACCGACATCGATGAGGACCTCGTCTCCAAGCACTTCATGTCCAACACGGGCACCTCCACCTTCGAGTGGGCACCCGACTTCACCCCGGCCTCCGCGGACGAGCTGGCGAAGGGGCTTCACGCCCTGACCTGGAACGACCGTCCCCTCGATCAGTGGTCTTGATGCTGATCCTGATTGGGTGCAACGAAGGCTGACACCTCGAAAGGGAACGAGCGGTACGTGAAGTAGTTGCGCAAGTAGGACAGGTGATCCTCGCACGCGAGCCACGTCTTCGTGCGGGCGTGGTGGATCGCAGGGTTGCGCCAGTCGATGCGGTAGATCGCGGCGTTCGTGCATTCACGCGCCGAGCAGATGCCCGATGCGGCTTCGACTCCCAGTGCCATGGTGTCCTCCCCGTGCGGTTACGCTTGGAAGTATGCCAACCCTCGTTCTTGTTCGCCACGCGCAGGGCCGCATATTCAT
>CAKMQM010000063.1:0-9417 GCA_927911615.1 uncultured Xylanimonas sp. | reverse complement strand
GACGATGGCGACGAACTCGCCCTCGTCGACGGCCAGGGACACTCCGTTACAGGCGTGCACGGGCGGCTGCCGAAGGACCGGTGCACGTCGGTCAGTTGCAGGATGTGGCTCATCGGTTGGGCACCACCACGCGCTGGCCTTCGGCGATCTCGTCGCCGCTCACTTCGACGCGGTCTCCCGCGAACAGGCCGACGGTGACGGGAACCCGGCGAATCTCGCCCTTCTCATCCACGACCTCGACGCCGAATTGGTCGGTGCTCAGGGCCACGAGCGCGCCGAGGGGCACGGACAGCACGCCGGTGCGGGTCTCGGAGGTCAGCCCCAGGGAGACCGAGGCCTCCTGGAGCCCTTCGAGGGCGGAAGTGTCATCGGGGGTGACGGTGATCGGAATGATCCGTTCCTTGGTCGTCTCCTTCGATCCCTCCTCGCCGGCCTTCTCGCGCGGCGGCTCGACCGAGGTAATCGTTCCGGTCGTCGTCGTAGCGGAGCCGGGCAGGCGCACGGTGACGGAGTTTCCGACGACACCGAGGGCCTGGTCGGAGAGCTTCAGGTTCGCGGAGATGATCTGCCGCGAGGACGAGGCCGTGAACAGTTCCGTCTCCATCGTCGCGTTGTCGCCGACGCGGGCCTTCAGCGCGCCGATGCGCAGGTCTTCGGGGGCGAAGAGGACGGTGCCCAGCGGCAGCGAGCCGCTCTGGGGCAGTGTGAGGGCCTTCTGCCACTTCTTGATCGCCGCGATCGTGTTCCAGTCGAAGTGGGCGTTGGGGGTGGCCTCGAAGTAGCCGAGCTCGGACAGCGCGGTCTCCAGCTGGGTGACGTCCTCGCCGTCGCTCATGCCCTCCTCGAACGCGCGCCAGGCGGGGGTGGAGCCGTGGAGCAGGTACGTGTTGTTGCCGGCGACCGTGTACACGTGCGATCCCTGGGTGAGGGACGTGCCGGGCGTGGGCAGGGCGGTGACGACGCCTTCGAAGGCGCTCTTGAGGGTGTAGGAGTCGGCGTAGTGGAGGGTTCCCTGGACGGTGGTCTCCCCCATCAGGTCACCCTTCGTGATGGTCGCCGTCGCGCCATCAAAGGACTGGGGGGCTTCGGCGTCTGCGTTGGCGCCCGAGCAGGCGGATAGGGTCAGCGCGCCGATCGCGAGGATTGCAAGCGCAGCCGCGGGGCGTGGGGTTCGCGGACGCTTCACTTGGCGGCCCCTGACTGCTGGAAGCACTTGTTGAGCACGTCCTCGGGGATGTCCTTGACGCTGATGCCTTCGCCGGCCTGCGGGTCCTTGACGTCGTATCCGGCCTCACGCAGGCACTGCGCCGCCTTGACCATGGCCTCACGCGCGGCGGGGTCGTTCGCGACGTTGTCTTCGCCGGTCATGCCGGAGACCTTCATCATGCACTCGTTGAGCGCGTTGTTGAAGGCGTCGGAGGTGTCCTTGAGGTTGTCGGGCGTCAGGCCCGTGTCGGGCACGTCGAAGCCCTTCTCGCGCATGCACTGAGCGAACACCAGGTTGGGGTCGTTGCTGGCCGCGTTGGTGGCCACCGCGCTCGGGCTCTTGGTGCCGGACGCAGACGAGCTGGACGATCCGGTCGATCCGCATGCGCTGAGGGCCGCCGCCAGGGTGATGGCGATGACGGTAAGGGCGCGCGTCTGTGCGCGATTCTTCATCGAAAACTCCTTGAGGACTACTTATCGGCAATGGTTCTCACTGCCTGTATAGATTACAGTCCACAACCCTGAAAGCTACCTGAAAACTATCCGGGAGCCTGCGCAGAATTTCATCAGACAACCCTGAGAGCGCAAAAAGAGGCGGGGGACGCTCGCACATCCCCCGCCTCAGACCCGACACTCCTCCTCATCGGGCGCTTATTCGTTTAGTCTTCAGCAGCCTCGGAGCGAGCAAGGTTTTGCTCGAGGATGGACACGATCTCTCCGTGCTTGGCCTCGGTCAGGGTAACCTTCCGCGCAAAGACGATGAACGCCAGGACGATGACCGCAAGAGGAGCGTAGAAAGCAGCCGTCTTGAAGGTCTCAATGTTCCCGGTCGTCAGCAGGGCGGGGTCAACATCGTTGGTCATAGCTGCCGCGATGGCGACGAAGCCGACGATGGAGTTCGACAGGGCGCCGGCGATCTTGTCGAGCATGGGACGCACCGAGAGGGTGACGGCCTCGTTACGCTTGCCAGTCTTCCACTGCCCGTACTCAACAGAGTCGGTGATCGTGAGGATCGCCGTCATCTGAATACACGTGGCAGGAAGGTAGAACAGGACCAGGGCGACAAAGACGACAATGAGGTTCGACGAGAAGAGAATGAACAGGACGTATGCACTCGCCATGAGCACCATGCCACCAAGGTAGAGGTAGCGGCGGGGCAGGTGGCGGTTGATCGCCGGGTACAGGGGCGTCACCACCAGGCCGATAACGAAGGCGATGATGCCGACCACCGAGTAGATATCGGGCTTCTGGAGCACGAACTTGAAGAGGTAGATCATGAAGCCCGTCGTTGCAACGTTCGCGATCGAGTAGAGGACGTACGAGAGGGAAGTCCACAGCAACTGATCGTTGCGCACGATCGCCTGGAATGCCTGCAGCGGGTTGGACTTATCGGAGGGATCGCGTAGGACGCTCTCCTCCTCGCGCGTTCCGAACGCGACAGCCAAGCAGGTGACGATACCAAGGATAGCGATGACCGCACCGAAGCCCGTCCATCCTTCCTGACTCTCAGAACCAGCTCCCGCAAGAGCACCGAAGAAGCCAACTACGGGAACGACGATCGCGGTGACGCCGTTGTAGCCGATGGAACCCGTGAATGTTCCGAGAGCGGTGTACACACTTCGCTCCTGCGAGGAGGAGGACAACGCAGGAATCATGCCCCAGTATGAGATGTCACGCAGGGAGTACAGGACGTCAAGAACCACGAAGACGATGACAAAAACAACAATGAACACTCCTTTGTTGACGTTGACGAGGCCGAAGAGTCCGGTGAAGATCGCAAAAAGGAGGATGGATGATCCAACGCCGCCAATGACTTGCCAGGGCTTGAATCGCCCGAAGCGCGAGGTTGTATTGTCCACCAAGTTCCCAAGCAGTGGATCAATGAAGATCTCGGCGATCCGAATAATGAAGACGAGGGCGGTGATGATCGCAATCATCGCCTCAGCCTCGGAGTCCTCATAGTCGCGGAACAGGGTCTGCGCCGCATAGTAGGTGACAAAGAATGTTGAGAGCGCGTTGTAAAACGCAGCCTGCCCCAGATTGCCGATCGCGTAGCAGATTCGCGACACCCAGCTCTTGTGTACGTTTTCTTCGTGTGCCATGGTCCCTCTCCTTCGAAGCAACTCTTGCTCGGACACAATAAAGTTAACATGTTTACCTGAGCATTCCAAGGATATCTAGGTCACATAAACATATCCGCGTAACTGTATTGCATTGATTCGATCAACGGGCTACTCTGTCCTCAGAGCACGATCGCTCCACCGCAACGTCGCACTTCCGGAAGGTCACCATGTTCCATACGCCCATCTCTTCCCCCACATCGGCATGGCTCAGCGATCCGCAGACCTTTGCTGTCAATCGACTTCCCGCGCACAGCGCACACCGCACGAACGCCCCAACGCAGAGTCTTGACGGAACCTGGGAAGTCGCACTTACGTCAAGTTCGCACGTGACTCTCGATTCCCCCACCATCACATTCGACCAGGAAGCAGTACACAGCCTTCCCGTTCCCTCAACTCTCGAAGCTGAGGGGCTATGGCCTCCGGCGTACGTCAACATTCAGATGCCGTGGGACGGCCACGAGAACCCTCAGGCTCCCAAACCACCAGAGGAGTGCCGAGTTGCGCTCTACCGGCGCACCTTCGCCCTGCATGATTCCCTCCAGGAGTCTTTGAGCAAGAAAGGACACGCACGCCTACGCTTCGAGGGTTTTGCAACGGCTCTCTACGTCTGGGTAGACGGCACTTTCGTCGGATACTGCGAGGACGGGTACACGGCGAGCGAGTTTGATATCACGTCAGCACTGACGCGCTCGCCAGACCACGAGATTGTCGTCGCCTGCTACGAGCATTCCAGCGCCTCGTGGCTGGAAGGTCAGGACTCCTGGCGTTTCCATGGCATTTTCCGTTCCGTATCACTGGTAGTTCTGCCTGCCTGCCACGTCGCCCACCTCGCAACCAACGCCGACTACGACGCGGAAACAGGCGCGGGAATACTCGACGTCATGATCGATCTCAAGGGAGGAGCCAAGGCCGATGCCACCGCGAGCGCCCAGCTCACCGATTCGAGCGGCACCATTGTATGGAGCGAAAGCGTGCCCGCAAACGATCCCAGCATCACGCTTCGGGCTGAACTAGACGGCGCACACCCTTGGACTGCGGAGGATCCGGCCCTGTATACGCTGAGCCTCACGATTCACGACGCCGATGGAAACGATTGCGAGACCGTGACTCAGCGCGTGGGCTTCCGCCGCTTCGAAATCCTCAACTCTGTCTTCATGCTCAACGGCCAGCGCCTCATTTTCCGCGGCGTCAACCGTCACGAGTTCAGCCCCTGTACAGGTCGCACAATGTCAATGGAGGACATGGTGACGGACGTGCGCCTGTGCAAGCAGCTCAACATCAATGCGATTCGCACAAGCCATTACCCCAACGACACCCGTTTCCTAGACCTGTGCGATGAGTACGGCCTGTACGTCATTGACGAGGCGAACCTGGAGACACACGGATCGTGGTGCACGCCGGGCGACATCCCCACCCCAGCCACGGCGATCCCGGGATCAAAGATGGAGTGGGAGGGCGCCTGCGTGGATCGCGTCGAGTCGATGTTGCACCAGGATCTCAATCACGCCTCCGTGTTGATGTGGTCGCTGGGTAACGAGTCTTTTTGGCGGCGAGGTTTTCCGCTCTATGTACCGGCGCTGTCATGAGCTGGACAATTCCCGCCCTGTCCATTACGAGGGTGTCACGTGGGATCGAGAGTTCGACAATGCCTCCGATATTGAGTCACGCATGTACGCGCTGCCTGACGCGATCGAGGAGTACCTGCGTGATAACCCGGCGAAGCCCTATCTGTCGTGCGAGTACATGCATGCGATGGGTAACTCTGTTGGAGGCCTTAGCCACTACACGGACCTGGAGCGCTACCCTGCGTATGGTGGCGGC
This sequence comes from uncultured Xylanimonas sp., assembly GCA_927911615.1. Classification (GTDB taxonomy): domain Bacteria; phylum Actinomycetota; class Actinomycetes; order Actinomycetales; family Actinomycetaceae; genus Pauljensenia. The sequence goes on along the minus strand of CAKMQM010000063.1, from coordinate 4,267 downwards.
TTCATCTGGGACCTGATCGACCAGGCCCTCTACCATGAGCCGACCGCTGGCTCGGATGGCGAGTTCCTGGCGTACGGCGGCGATTTCGAGGATCGCCCTTGTGACTGGGAGTTCTCCTGTGATGGCATCCTATTCGCCGACCGCACACCCAAGCCCTCAGCCATGGCGGTCAAACAGCTCTACTCCCCCGTCACTCTCACGCCAAGCATCGACGGAATCCTTATCGATGCTGTTGTCCTTCCGGCGCCGCTTGCTAACCTGTGTGTGCGTGCCCGGATCCTTGCTGACGGCGCGGTTGTCTGGGAGAAAGAGGTCGCGGCAACAGACATCTCCCGTGGGCGGAGCACCGTCAGTGTGGGATGGCCGTCTGAACTGCTAGCCGACACAAAACAAGAGATCGTGTTGGAGGCAGCACTTGTCATCTCCTCCGACACCGCGTGGTGCGAGGCTGGGCACATTGTCTCCGTGGGCCAGACAGTGTTCTCCTGCCCCGAGCAGGCCGACACGACACCCAGTGGCCACGCCACATTCACCGTGGGCCGTTGGAACATTGGTATGCGTGAGGGCGAGAACGAGGCTTTGCTGTCGCGTACCGCGGGTGGCATCGTCCAGTGGCGTCGCGGCGACAAGGCCCTGGTCCTCTTCCCACCCAAGCTGACAACCTTCCGACCGCTAACGGACAATGATCGAGGCTGTGGGCACGGTTTCGACCGCGCGTGCTGGACGACGGCTGGAGCCTACGCACGGTGCGTGAACACCACCGTCGAAGAGACCGGCGAGGGTGTCGTCGTTACCTACGACTACCGTCTTGCGGGCGTTGCAGATGTCACCGTGCCTGTGCGCTACGAGCTGCGCGCCGACGGCACGATTCGTCTAACGGCAACCTACCCGGGTGCGCATGATCTCCCAACGATGCCATGCTTCGGGCTCGAGTGGGCGCTCCCCTCGTCGATTGACCGCCTGAGTTTCTATGGCCTCGGCCCGGTCGAGGCCTACGCGGACCGCCTGGCCGGAGCAACCCTGGGCGTGTGGTCCCAGAGCGCAGCCGAAGGGCTGGCCCCCTACGCGGTACCGCAGGAGTGCGGCTTCCACCCCGGCATCCGCTGGTGCGAGGCAACGGACGACGACGGACACGGCCTGCGTGTTCAGGCACACGGCGATCTCGGGGTCTCGCTCCTGCCCTACTCCTCCGCGCACATCGAAAACGCTCGACACTGGTGGGAGCTACCGGAGCCCTCCCAGCGGCCTGCGACCTACCTACGTCTGCTCACTGCACAGATGGGTGTCGGCGGTGACGATTCGTGGGGTTCGCCGGTGCATGACGAGTACCAGATTGATGCGACCGAGAAGCAGGTCCTGGACGTGACGCTGTCTCTCATCTGAGAGGCATTCAGCGGCGGCGGGTGTGAGGCAACTCCCCCGCCGCTGCCGTTATGCGTTCACGCCCGATCACTATGCGGTGGTGCCGTGCGCGGGAACAAAGCTCTGTCGCACAACAAGGCGGGTGGACAGTAGAACGTGATGCTTATGCATGAAACGGCCCACGATCGCGTCTGAGAGGAGCATGAGTGCGGTCTCGGCCAACTCGGAGCGCTCGATCGCATAGGAGCTGAGCGTGGGAGCCGTGTACTCGCAGACCTCAAGATTGTCGATGGAGACGACGGCAATCTGATCGGGTACACGGAGCCCACGGGCAGCGAGCACCTGAATGACGCCAACCGCCAGCGGATCAGCCGCGACAAGGACAGCGTCGGGCAGATCATCCGCGCACGAATCAAGTAGTGCTTCGGCCTGGCTGCGTCCATTCTCCACAGTGAAGGGGCCAGAGGCGCAGACGTAGCCATCAGTGGGCATGTCGAGGAGGTGCGCCCACTCGTTGAAGGCGACGGTACGCGGGTCTTGCGCGAAAACATGAGAGCCCATCATGTGCCCGGAGCCGCCGATAAAGGCGATACGCTGACGCCCCTGCTCACGCAGCGTGTAGATCGCGTCGATGACCGTTTGCTGCAGGTCGGGGCGCACAGAGTGAAAAAGCGCCGGCGCGGGGTTAATGTCGATAAACACGCCGTGCGAGAACGCCTCATACAAACGGTCGAGGTCGTCTTGCGCGATCGGCGCAGGACCGATGGACACAAAACCAGAGAACTCGTCCGCAGCATCGATGAGCGCGTCCACGGTCGGGAAGAACGCCAGGCTCATCATGTTCTCCACCGCACGCTCGCGCAGTGCCTCACGCACGTCGGAAAAATAGGAATCCTGGGGTCCGTTCGTGGGATCGAAGTTCTCAAGCACCGCTATGGTCTGAGGGACGCCGGCGCGCGATGTGCGCAGTGCGTAGCCGAGCTCGTTGGCTACTTGGATGACACGGTGGCGGGTCGATTCCTTGCGGTGAAACTGGGGTCTCCCGAGAGGACGCGAGACACCGTCGCCTTCGAGTAACCCGTCGCCTTGGCAATATCACCGAGATTGACCATCGATCCCCCTCCCAAAACTCCCTGTGTTCAGCTTATACAGTCTAGCTGACTCACAGCTCGCTCAGCGGGATCAACGCCGCATCGGTCGGGCGCACAACTGACGAGGCCGGGGCTTGGCACTCCCCCAGCGTGCGTTTTAGAGGCACGAGCCCTCGTCGTACTCGGCCTTGATGTCCTCGTGGTGGCGGATGACCTCGCGGACCATGAAGCCCAGGAACTTCTCAGCAAAATCGGGGTCGAGGCCGGAGGAAGCAGCAAGGGCGCGCAGGCGCTCGACCTGGCGGGCCTCGCGATCCGGGTCGGCGGGAGGCAGGTCCAGGCGGGCCTTGATGTGCCCGACGCGCTGGGTACAGCGGAAACGCTCGGCGAGAATGTGTACGAGGGCAGCGTCGATGTTGTCGATCGTTGCGCGAGCCTCCGCCAACTCCGCGGGAATACCACTCACTCCCCGATCAGCCGAAGCGGCCACCACGGCCTCGTCACGCTGTGCCATAGCTTCCTCCCGTAAGGTCTCAACTGACCTCAGTCTAGCGGGAGGACTCAGGCGCTGCGCTTACCTTCCGAGGAACGCTCCGGGTACAGCTCGGCGGGCCGACGCCCTCGACCAGGTCGCGGGTGATGACCACGCGGGCGACGTCGTCGCGGCTGGGCAGGTCGAACATGAGGTCCGACAGGGTCTGTTCCATGATCGAGGACAGGCCGCGGGCACCCGTCTTGCGCTCGTTGGCACGCGCGGCGATCGCCAGGAGTGCCTCGTGGGTGAACTCCAGGTCCATGCCGTCCAGCTCGAAGAGGTGCTGGTACTGGCGCACGAGCGAGTTCGACGGCTCGGTGAGGACGCGCACGAGGTCCTCCTCCGTCAGCTCCTTCGTGGAGGTCAGGATGGGCAGGCGGCCGATGAACTCTGGGATCATGCCGAACTTGTGCAGGTCCTCGGCGGACACGGCCTCGTAGAGATCACCCATCTCCGAGGCGCTCTTCAGCTCGGAGCCGAAGCCCGTCGAACGGCGGCCCAAGCGGGCCTTCACAATATCCTCGATACCCGCGAAGGCACCGGCGGCGATGAAGAGGATGCCAGAGGTGTCGATCTCCAGGAACTGCTGGTGGGGGTGCTTGCGACCGCCCGTGGGAGGCACGGAGGCAACCGTGCCCTCGATGATCTTCAGGAGGGCCTGCTGCACGCCCTCGCCCGACACGTCGCGGGTGATGGATGCATTTTCAGCCTTGCGGCCGATCTTGTCGATCTCGTCGACGTAGATGATGCCCTTCTCGGCCTTCTTGATGTCGCCGTCGGCCTCCTGGATGAGGCGCAGGAGAATGTTCTCCACGTCCTCACCCACATAGCCGGCCTCGGTCAGGGCGGTCGCGTCCACGATCGCGAAGGGCACGTCGAGGAGGCGGGCCAGGCAGCGCGCCAGGTGGGTCTTGCCCGTGCCCGTGGGGCCCAGCAGGAGGATGTTGGACTTGGTGCCCAGCATGTCCTCAGCATTGCCGGCCTCGCGCGAGCGCACGCGCTTGTAGTGGTTGTACACGGCCACCGACAGGGCGCGCTTGGCACGGTCCTGACCGATCACCCACGTATTCAAGAATTCGTTGATTTCGCGCGGCTTAGGCAGCGGCGTCGCCGACGAGGAAGGCTGCTGAGAACCCAGTTCCTCTTCGATGATCTCGTTGCACAGCTCAAATGCACTCGTCGCAGATATACGCGCCGGAGCCACCGATGAGCTTACGCACCTGCTTCTGCTCTTCCCACAGAAAGAGCACTTGAGCAGTTCCGCGCCATCAGTCAGACG
>CAKMQM010000062.1:0-3079 GCA_927911615.1 uncultured Xylanimonas sp. | reverse complement strand
GGCCAGGCGGCCGAGCACGAGCGGGCGGTAGCCGTGCGGGTCGCGCGCTGCGTACAGCGTGTGCTCGTCCATGAAGACCAGGGAGAACGCGCCCTTGATACGCGGCAGGACCTTCAGGGCGGCGCCGACGAGGGGCGCGGGCTCAAGGTCGTCAGCAACCGACGAGGCCGGGGCGGCCTCGTCCCCATCGGTATCGGAAGGCGTCACGGAGGGGGACGCGATGAAGGGGGTCGGCCCGGGGATGCGGTCGGCCATGCCCAACAGCGCGGTCACGAGGGAGGTATCGGTGGAGGCGCCGCGTTCGAAGTCCTCGCCGTCGTCGGCGATCTCGGCGGCCAGCTCGCGCAGCTCGACCGTGTTGGTGAGGTTGCCGTTGTGGCCCAGGGCGAGCGTACCCGTGGGGGTGGGGCCCAGGGTCGGCTGGGCGTTGCGCCACACGTCCGCGCCGGTCGTCGCGTAGCGGACGTGGCCCAGGGCGATGTGGCCGCGCAGGCCCTGGAGGGACTGCTCAGAGAACACCTGCGAGACGAGGCCCTGATCCTTATACACGAGGATCTGTTTGCCATTCGACGTCGCAATACCGGCGCTCTGTTGGCCGCGGTGTTGCAAGGCGTAGAGGGAGAAGTAGGTCAGGCGGGAAACGTCCTCGCCCGGGGCCCATACTCCGAAGACCCCGCAGTGATCATGCGGGTGATCGTCTCCGAAGAGTTCCTGGTCGGACAGTGTCATGTCTGGCTGCGAGACGGGAAGCACGCTCTCACTCTCCCATACTTTTCCCCTCCTCGTGGCATATATCCACGTTATGGCGAGCACACGCAGGCCCAGCAAACCCGACGCGCAGCGCGTAATTGCGCACGCTTTGCGGGGCAGAATCGGTCTCTCCAGTGTCGAGATGACACAATGGAGTGCAGCAATCTTGAGGAGGAAACGTGGCCAATCCGACGCTGAGCGCCATCATGTGGGGACTCGCCCTGCTGGTGAGCGCCCTGGCCGTCCTGTCGTTCGCGCGAGGCCTGACGCACATGTGGCGCACGGTCTTCGCGGGCACGCCCGACCCGGGGCGCCTGAGCCCCGTCGGCAAGCGAGCATGGGGCGTCATCTCGGCGGCCCTCACCCACCGCGAGTTCAAGGGACGCCCGTGGATCAAGGCGGCCCACTGGCTGGTCATGGTGTCCTTCCCGATCCTCTTCCTGCCCCTCGTCACGGGCTACGCCCAGCTGCGCGTGCAGACCTTCACGCTGCCCCTCCTCGGCCATTTCGCGCCGTGGGAGTGGCTGACCGAGGTGTTCGCGTGGGGTGGCCTGGCAGGCATCATCGCCCTGATGGTCGTGCGCCAGCGCGCCGGGCGCGGCACGGCCGCCGAGGCGGCCCTCTCCAACGACGATCCCGACGCCGCTGCTGCCGCGGCCGACCCCGAAGGCACCCCGCCCTCGTCCCTGGCCAAGCCCCACCCGCGCGACTCCTCCCCGCGCGGCCTGGCCTCCCGCTTCCTGGGTTCGACCCGCTGGCAGGCGCTCTTCGTCGAGTGGGTCATCCTCATCGTGTGCGCGTGCGTCGTGGCCCTGCGCGGCCTCGAATACGCGCTGTTCAGCGTCACGCCGGGCCTCGAGGCCCACGCCTCCGCCCTGCACTTCCCCCTCACCGGCTGGCTCGGCGCGCTCTTCGCGGCCGCGGCCTCCTCCTCGGCCACCTCGCTGGCGAACGCGATCGTGCTGGTCAGCGCCGTCAAGGTCATCACCTCCATGACCTGGCTGACGGTCGTGGGCATCCAGACGGGCATGGGCGTCGCGTGGCACCGCTTCGTCGCGATCCTCAACCTGTACACGCGTCGCAACGCGGACGGCACGAAGTCCCTGGGACCGGCCGACCACATGCTCATTGACGGAAAGCCCGTGACCAGCGAGGACGACTTCGACGACGTCCCCGAGGACACCGTCCTCGGCGTGGGCACGATCGAGGACTTCTCGTGGAAGGCCCGCCTGGACCTGTACTCGTGCACCGAGTGCGGCCGCTGCCAGGAGCTGTGCCCCGCGTGGAACACGCAGAAGCCCCTCTCCCCCAAGCTGCTCATCATGGGCCTGCGCGACCACATGGAGTCCGCCTCCAACGTGCAGATCGTCGAGCAGGAGGAGGGCCACCAGAAGCTGGGCGACGGCGAAGTCCTCCTCGACAAGGGCGTGCCGGCCTCGCCGCACTCCTTCGACCTGGTGTCCGCCCTGTCCCTGTCGGGCGCGACCGGCCCCGAGGGCGTCTCCGCGGTGACCGCTCCCCTGGTCCCCGAGGTCGTCTCCGAAGAGGTCCTGTGGGACTGCACGAACTGCGGTGCATGCGTCGAGCAGTGCCCCGTCGACATCGAGCACATCGACCACATTCTCGACCTGCGCCGCCACCAGGTCCTCATGGAGGGCGCGTTCCCCCGCGAGCTGGGCCGCGCGTTCCGCGGCATGGAATCCAAGGCGAACCCCTACAACCAGCCCGCCCGCAAGCGCATGGACTGGGCGAAGAAGCTGGACTTCGACATCCCCGTCGTCGGCGAGGACATCGAGGACGCCTCCGAGGTCGACTACCTGTTCTGGGTGGGCTGCGCGGGCGCCTACGACGACACGGCGAAGAAGACCAGCGCCGCCGTCGCCGAGCTGCTGCACACGGCGGGCGTGTCCTTCGCTGTCCTCGGCTCGGGCGAGTCCTGCACGGGCGACCCGGCACGCCGCGCCGGCAACGAGGCGCTTTTCCAGATGCTGGCCGCCCAGGCGATCGACACGCTCAAGGAAGCCAAGCCCCAGAAGATCGTCGTCTCCTGCGCGCACTGCTTCAACACGATCGCGGGCGAGTACCCGGAGCTGGGCGGCTCCTTCGACGTCGTCCACCACACGCAGCTCCTCAACCGCCTGGTGCGCGACGGCCTGCTCACGCCGGTGGCCCCCACTTCCTCCACGGGTGCGGACACCACGGACGAGGCCGGGGCACAGCCCGCGGGCAACGCCCCCTCGGTCGGCGCACCCCTGAAGGTCACCTACCACGACGCGTGCTTCCTGGGCCGCCACAACCGCGTCTACGAGCCGCCGCGCGAGCTCGTGGG